>NZ_JBQCVL010000013.1:0-28415 GCF_051958425.1 Neisseria sp. P0013.S005
AGCCTTTTTCTTGCCGAATCAGGCGGCAGATGCTTTCCAAAAATCGCGCGGGGGGTCGAGCACGGGTTGGACGATGCCGGTGCGCACGGCGTAGTCGCCGAAGCCTTCGCCCGGTTCGCGGCCTGTTGCCCAGCCGGCGATCCATTCGCGCAGGATGGCGAGGATTTCGGGTTCGGTGATATTTTCTTTGTAGAGGCGGGGGATACGCGTGCCTTGGCGGTTGCCGCCGGCGTAGAGGTTGTAGCGACCCACGGCTTTGCCCACGAGGCCGATTTCGGAGAGCATGGTGCGGCCGCAGCCGTTGGGGCAGCCGTTGGCGCGCAAAACGATGTGCTCTTCGGACAGGCCGTTTTCTGCCATGATTTCGTCCACATGGTCGAGGAATTGGGGCAGGAAGCGTTCGGCTTCGGCCATGGCCAGCGGGCAGGTGGGCAGGGCGACGCAGGCCATGCTGTTTTCGCGCTGTTTGCTCACTTTGTCGTTGATGAGACCGTGTTCGCGGGCGATTTTTTCGATTTTGGCCTTGTCGCGGGCGGCCACGCCGGCCACGATGAGGTTTTGGTTGGCGGTGAGGCGGAAGTCGCCTTTGTGGATTTTGGCGATTTCGCGCAGGCCGGTTTTGAGGGGGCGGCCGGGCGCGTCGGTGATGCGGCCGTTTTCGATGAAGAGGGTGAGGTGCCATTTTTTGTCTTCGCCCTGCACCCAGCCGATGCGGTCGCCGCGCGTGGTAAATTCGTAGGGGCGGATGGGCTGGAATTTCGCGCCCATGCGGTTTTCCACTTCGGCGATGAATACTTCCGTGCCCACGCGCTCGAGGGTGTAGCGGGTTTTGGCGGCTTTGCGGTCGCTCCTGTTGCCCCAGTCGCGCTGCACGGAAACGACGGCGGCGGCGCAGTCGAGCACTTTGTCGAGCCCGATGAAGCCGAATTCGCGGGCGGTGTCGGGGTAGGTTTTGGTGTTGCCGTGCTCCATGGAGAGGCCGCCGCCCACGAGTACGTTGAAGCCGGCGAGTTTGCCGTTTTCTTCAATGGCGACGAAGTTTAAGTCGTTGGCGTGCAGGTCTACGTCGTTGTGCGGGGGGATGACGACGGTGGTTTTGAATTTGCGCGGCAGGTAGCTGGCGCCGAGTACGGGTTCGGTGTCGTCGCCGCTTTTCACGCCTTCGGACAGGGGGGCGGTTTCGGTGGTTTCCACTTTTTCGCCGTCGAGCCAGATTTCGGCGTAGGCGCGGGATTTGGGTAGGAGGTGTTCGCTGATTTTCTTCGCCCATTCCCAGGCTTCGCGGTGCAGGCTGCTTTCCACGGGGTTGCTGGTGCACAGGACGTTGCGGTTCACGTCGCCTGCGGTGGCGATGGAGTCGAGGCCGAGTTTGTGCAGCCATTGGTGCACGGCTTTGATGTCGGGCTTGAGGATACCGTGGTATTGGAAGGTTTGGCGGTTGGTGAGGCGGATGGAGCCGTAGAGGGTGTGGCTGCCGGCGAATTGGTCGATGCCCAGCCACTGCTGCGGGGTGATCACGCCGCCGGGCAGGCGGCAGCGCAGCATGACGTTTTTGAGATTGTCGAGCTTTTGGTCGTTCCGCTCGGCGCGGATGTCGCGGTTGTCCTGCTCGTACATGCCGTGGAAGCGGATGAGCTGGAAGTTGTCGCCGTTGAAGCCGCCGGTGAGGCCGTCGCCGAGGTCTTGGGCGATGGTGCCGCGCAGGTGGCGGCTCTGGCCTTTGAGGCGTTCGTTGTCGGCCAGGGGGGTGGCGGGGAGTTTGGCGCGGGGGTCGGGGGTGGTCATGGTTGGGTTCCTTTGGGTTTGGGTTGTTTTGGGGCTGTCTGAAAGGCGGTTTTCCATTTTCAGGTAGCCTTTTTTTGCCTGGCGGGGCTACCTGAAAAACAGCCGCTGTTTTCAATATACGTCGCGCTGGTAGCGGCCTTCCTGGCGCAGGTTGTCGAGGTATTCGTCTGCGTCGTCGGCGCTCAGGCCGCCTTGTTCGGCGATGGTGTCGAGCAGGGCCTGCTCTACGTCTTTGGCCATGCGCGAGGCGTCGCCGCACACGTAGATGTGCGCGCCCTGCTGCAGCCATTGCCACAGTTCGGCGGCTTCTTCGCGGATTTTGTGCTGCACGTAGATTTTCTCTTCCTGATCGCGCGACCAGGCGAAGTCGTATTTGTTGAGCAGGCCGTCTTTCGCCCAGCCCTGCCATTCGGTTTGATAGAGGAAGTCTTGGGTGAAGTGCTGGTTGCCGAAAATCAGCCAGTTTTTGCCACTGTCGCCGTTGGCGGCGCGCTGCTGCATGAAGGCGCGGAAGGGGGCGACGCCGGTGCCCGCGCCGATCATGATCACGGGCGTGTCGGGGTTTTCAGGTAGCCTGAAGCGGGGGTTTTCTTCCACGAACACGCGCACGCTGCCTTCTTCTTCCAGCCGCCCGCCCAGAAAGCCGGAGGCGGCGCCGGTGCGTGGGATGCCGTTGTGTTCGTAGCGCAGCACGCCCACGGTGAGGTGCACTTCCTCGCCCACTTCTTCGGGCGCGGAGGAGATGGAGTAGAGGCGCGGGGCGAGCGGGCGCAGCAGGCCGGCGAGCTGTTCGGCGGTGAGCGCGGCGGGGTATTGCGACACGATGCCGGCAATCGGGTTGGCGGCGGCGTAGGCGGACGCGTCGGCGGCGGCTTCCTTCAACTCGGGATTGCCGGAGATTTCGGCGTAGCCCTGCACGAACTGCGGGGTGTTCAGGCCGATTTCCCAGTCGTGCAGTAGGGCTTCGCGCACGGTTTTACCCTGCCCGCCCGCGTTCACCGGCTCGTCGCCCTTGAGCGAGACGGCGGCGAGGATTTCGTCCACGACGGCGGGGTCGTTTTCAAACCATACGCCCAGCGCATCGCCCGCGCGGTATTGCAGGCCGGAGCCGGAGAGGTCGATTTCGATGTGGCGCACGTCTTTTTCCGAATCGCGGCCGGTGATTTTCTGGCGGGCGAGCAGGGTGGCGGGGAAGGGGTTGGCTTTGTTGTAGGCGGATGCGGGCGCGGCGGGGGCGGGGCTGCCGGAAGCGTTGCCCGTACCAGTTGCGGCGGCGGGCGCGGCGGCCAGGCTGCCCACCAGCGGCACGATTTTTTCCAGCCAGGCGGCGGCTTCGGCCTGGTATTCCAAGTCGCAATCCTGCCGCTCCAGCAGGCGTTCGCCGCCGAGTTTGGCTAACAGTTCGTCGAAACTTTTGCCCGCGCCGCAGAACATGGGGTAGCTGGAGTCGCCCAGCCCGAGCACGGCAAATTTGAGGTCGGAAAGTTTGGGGGCTTTTTTGCTGCTGAGCAGTTTGTAGAGGCTGAGTGCTTCTTCGGGCGGTTCGCCTTCGCCCTGGGTGGAGGTAACGAGCAGCACGAGTTGTTCGCCGGCGATGTTTTTGGGCTTGTAGTCGGCGGCGGCGGCATGGACGGCGTTCACGCCGGCGGCGGCGAGCCTTTGCTGCAGCTCTGCGGCCACTTTGCGGGCGTTGCCGGTTTGCGAGGCGGAAATCACGGCCACGCGCAGGGGTTCGGCGGCGGGCGCGGGGGCTGCGGCGGCAGGCGCACCGATGCCGGGCTGCACGGCCTGCCCGCCGGCCTGCGACCAGCAGTAGCCGGAGAGCCAGGCCAGCTGCAGGGGGTTGAGCGCGGCGATTTGGGCGGCGAGTTCGGGGGGAAGCGGGTTCATGGCGGGTTCCTTGGGATGGTTTGTTATGGGCTGGGGCTACCTGAAAATTAAGGGGCGGATTGTTGGGTTACGGCTTGCAGCCTAACCCGACCTACTCTTGCTCTTGCTACTCTTGCTGGGGCTACCTGAAATTTAGCCGTCGGGTTTTCAGGTAGCCCGTCTTGCGTACGGCGAACGGGGGTGTCCGCGCTCCGGTTGTACGGCGGGTGGTAGGCTGCCGGATTGTGTTTCAGGTAGCCTTCTCTCACGGGAAAAGGCGGCGGTTTCAGACGGCCTTTGTTTGTTCTGTTCGGCATTTATGCCCGATCTGCGGGTTACCTGAAAGTTGGCCGTCGGGTTTTCAGGTAGCCTGTTCTGCCTGCTGCGTTTCGCCTACCGCTTCTGCGTCGGCCAGTATCATGCCGGCGGCGGCGGTGTGGTTGGTGGCTTCGTCTATCAGGATGAAGGCACCGGTGGCGGGGTTGGCGGCGTAGAGGGTGCAGACGACGGGTTGCGCCAGCGTAAGCTCGACTTCGCCCAGGTCGTTCATTTCCAGCGTGTTGCGCCCGGCGGAGTGGCTGAGGGTGTGCACGTCCCACACGCGGCGTACGGCGGCGATTTTGGCGGGCACGGTGCGGGTGGTGTGTTTGAGCAGGTATTTGCGGGCGGGGTTGAGCGGGCGGCTGTCGAACCAGCACAGGGTGGCGGCAAGGCGGCGCTGCGGCGCAAGCTGGCTGGCGGCGGAAAGGATGGTGTCGCCGCGCGAGATGTCGATGTCGTCGGCGAGGAGGAGGGTGGCGGGTTCGCCTGCGGTTGCCTGCTCCACGCTGCCTTTGAGGCCGATGATGCCGCGCACGCTGCTTTCGAGCCCGGCAGGTTCGACGCGGACTTTGTCGCCCACGCGCACGCTGCCGGCTTCGAGGCGGCCTTGGTAGCCGCGGAAGTCGTCCTGTTTGCTGCCGTCGGCGCGCTGTACGAGCTGTACGGGGAAATGGAAGTCTTGCGGCGCTTCGGGCACACCTTCGCCTGCGGGCAGGCTCTCCAGCACTTGCAGCAGCGAGCCGCCTTGGTACCACGGGGTGTGGGCGCTTTCGTGCACGATGTTGTCGCCATTGAGGGCGGAGATGGGGATGAAGCGGGTTTCAGGCAGGCCGAGGGTGTCGGCCAGTTCGCGGTAGGCGGCGGCGACGGCGTTGAATTTTTCTTGGCTGAAGCCGAGCAAGTCCATTTTGTTGACGGCCACGATGATGTGCGGGCAGCGCAGGTGGCGCAGGATGGCGGAGTGGCGTTTGGTTTGCGGCAGCAGTTGCAGCGGCTGTTGGGAAAAATCGAGCTGGGCGGCGTCTATGAGCAATACGGCGGCGTGGGCGGTGGAGGCGCCGGTTACCATGTTGCGGGTGTATTGTTCGTGGCCGGGGGTGTCGGCGATGATAAATTTGCGGCGGGCGGTGGCGAAGTAACGGTAGGCCACGTCGATGGTGATGCCTTGTTCGCGTTCGGCTTCGAGGCCGTCGGTGAGGGCGGAGAAATCGATCGCGCCTTGGCTGCGGCTGCTTTCGAGGCGGCGTACCTGGTCGCCGAGCAGGGCTTTGCTGTCGTAGAGCAGGCGGCCGATGAGGGTGGATTTGCCATCGTCCACGCTGCCGGCGGTGATGAAGCGCAGGGGGGCTTGGCGGTGGGGGCTGGTCATGATGTCGGGCTTTCTTTGGGTGGGTTGTTGGGGTTTCAGACGGCCTGGGCGGCGGGTCTGCGCTGTTTCGGGTGCGGCTGCCTCCGTCTGCATGAGGCGGGCAAAGTGCTTTCAGGCCGCCGCTGCCGTTTTGCGGGTGCGGGCGTTCGCGTTCCAAATCCGCTTTGGCGTTGTGTCTGCTTGCGCCTGTAGCCTGCCTTGCGGCTTTTTAGGCTACCTGAAAAACGGTGCGGGGCTTTTTCAGGTAGCCTTCGGGCTAGAAATAGCCTTGTTTCTTGCGCTGCTCCATGGCAGCTTCGCTCACTTGGTCGTCCATGCGGGTGGCGCTGCGTTCGGAGATGTCGGCCAGGGCGGTTTCGGCGATGATTTCGGCGGGGGTGGCGGCGCTGCTGGCCACGGGGCAGGTGCAGGAGATGTCGCCCACGGTGCGGAAGCGCACGGACAGCTCTTCTGTCTGTTCGCCTTCGCGCGGCGGGGTGAGTTCGGTTACGGGCACTAAGAGGCCGTTGCGGCGCACCACTTGGCGGCAGTGGGCGTAGTAGATCGGCGGCAGGGCGAGCTTTTCGCGTTCGATGTATTGCCAGATGTCAAGTTCGGTCCAGTTGGATATGGGGAACACGCGCAGATTTTCGCCGGGGTGCAGGCGGGTGTTGTAGAGTGACCAGAGTTCGGGGCGCTGGTCTTTGGGGTTCCATTGGCCGAATTCGTCGCGGAAGGAGAAGATGCGCTCTTTGGCGCGGGCTTTTTCTTCGTCGCGCCGCGCGCCGCCCATCAGTGCGCCGAAGCCGTGCTCTTCGATGGTTTCGAGCAGGGTGACGGCCTGGGCGGCGTTGCGGGAGTCGGTTTCGCGCCGCAGCACCACCGTGCCTTTGGCGATGGAGTCTTCCACGCTGCCGACGATGAGCCGCGCGCCGGATTCCCGGGCGGTTTGGTCGCGGAAGGCGATGACTTCGGGGTAGTTGTGGCCGGTGTCGATGTGCACCAGCGGGAAGGGCAGCGGGATGCTCCGCCCGGGCACGGCGAAGGCTTTGCGGGCGAGGGCAAGCAGGACGACGGAGTCTTTGCCGCCGGAAAACAGGATGGCGGGGTTGCGGCATTCGGCCAGCACTTCGCGGATGATGTGGACGGATTCGGCTTCGAGCCAGTCGAGGTGGTCGTTTTGCAGGGTGGCGCTCATGGCGGGCTTTCTGTGTCGGGTTGGTTGTTCGGGTTGCGGTTTCAGGTAGCCCGTGGCGGGCTGGGGCTACCTGAAAATATCGGGCTTGCGGCGGGCTGAAGAGTCCCTTACGTTTTTTCAGGTAGCCTTTTGGGTTGCGGCGGCTATTTGTGCAGGCCGCATTCTTTGCTGTCGCGGCTTTCCCACCACCAGCGGCCGGAGCGGATGTCTTCGCCTTCCTTCACGGGCATGGTGCAGGGTTCGCAGCCGATGCTGGGGTAGCCTTGGCGGTAGAGTTCGTTGAAGGGCAGGCGCTGCTGCAGGGTGTAGGCCCACACTTCCTGTTCGCTCCAGTCGAAAATCGGGTTGTATTTGGCGATGCCGCGCGCGTTGTCGTATTCGGCCAGGGCGAGTTCGCTGCGGGTGACCGACTGCCCGCGGCGCTGGCCGGTGAGCCAGGCGTCGGCATCGGCCAGGGCGCGGTTGAGCGGCTCGACTTTGCGGATGTGGCAGCAGCGCTTGCGCAACTCCACGCTGTCGTAGAAGGCGTTCAGGCCGTGGGTTTGCACGTATTCTTCCACCGCTTTTTCTTCGGGGTAGTAGAGGCAGAAGTCGAGTGCGGGGTAGCGGCGGCGCACTTCGTCGGCCAAATCAAGGGTTTCGGCGTTGAGGCGGCCGGTTTGCAGCATGAACACTTCCACGCGCAGGCCTTGCTGCGCCAGCAGGTCGGTAATCAGCATGTCTTCCACCGCCAAACTGCTGGCCAGCTTCACGCGGCTGTGGCGGCGGTAGATTTCCAATAGGCGGCGGCGCAGCGCGGCGGTTTTTTCAGGTAGCCTTTGGTACACGGCGGAAATGGGGCGGGGAATCTGCCACAGCTTGGGGCGGAAGGATACGGCGGAAGCGGTTTCTTCGCGGACAACCGGGATTTCTTGAATATTCACGGTACTCCCCCTCACGCCGCCTGTCCGGCCGCTGCGGCGGGCTGCTGCACATACCGGCCGCCCTGTTCGTCCTGCCGGCCGGGCTGGGCGCCGAACCAGGCCAAATCCTGCCGCAGCGCCACGGTTTCGCCGATCACCAGCAGGGCGGGCTGGGCGGCTTGCGCGGCCAATTCGGGCAGTTCGGCCAGGCTGCCGGAAAACACCTGCTGATGCGGCAGCGTGCCGCAGCTGATGACGGCGGCGGGCGTGGAGGCGGCGCGGCCGTGCGCAATCAGCTCGCGCGACAGTTCGGCGGCCTTAATCGTGCCCATATACACCACCAGCGTCTGCCGGTTCTGTGCCAGAGCAGGCCAGTCGGGCGCTTCGGCGTCGATTTTGCGGTGGCCGGTGATGAACATCGCGCCGTGCGCGTGGTCGCGGTGGGTGAGCGGGATGCCGGCGTAGGCGGCGGCGCCCAGTGCGGCGGTGATGCCGGGCACCACTTCAAACGGAATGCCCGCTTCGCGCAAGGCTTCCAATTCCTCGCCGCCGCGCCCGAACACGAACGGGTCGCCGCCTTTGAGCCGCACCACGCGTTTGCCCGCGCGGGCATGGCGCACCAGCAGGCGGTTGGTTTCCTCCTGCGGCACGCTGCCGCCGCCGGCGCGCTTGCCCACGCAGATTTTGTCGGCATCGCGCCGCACCAAATCCAATACCGCATCCGACACCAGCGCGTCGTACAGCACCACGTCGGCTTCCTGAATGCGCTGCAGGCCTTTGAGCGTGATCAGCCCGGCATCGCCCGGCCCCGCACCCACCAGCGCCACTTCGCCGCTTTGCGGCTGCTCCCCGGCCAAATGCCGCCACACCAGCTGCCCGGCCTCGCGGCTGCGGCGGCTTTCCGCCAAACGCCGGAAGGCGGCGGAAGCAAACAGCCTTTCCCAGAAGCGGCGGCGCTGCGTCGTACTACCGAGCCGCGCCTTCACGCGGCCGCGCCATTGTCCGGCAATCTGCGCCATCACGCCTAAACCCTGCGGCAGCAGGGCTTCCAGCCTCTCGCGCAGCAGCCGCGCCAGCACCGGTGCCTTGCCGCCGCTGGAAATGGCGATTTGGATGGGGTTGCGGTCGATAATCGAGGGGAAGATGAAGTTGCAGCGGGCGGGGTCGTCCACCGTGTTCACCAGCAGGCGGCGGCTCTGCGCGGCTTGGAACACCCGCTCGTTCAAATCGGAATCGTCGGTGGCGGCCACGGCGAGGAAGGCCGTGTCGAGCAGTTCGGGCGAGAACGCGCGTGCCGCCCACTCCACCCTGCCCGCGCCGTGCAGCGCGGCCACTTTCGGATGCAGCCTGCCCGCCGCAATGCGGACAAGCGCGCCGCAGCGCAGCAGCAGGCGGATTTTGCGCAAAGCCACATGACCCGCGCCCACCACCAGCACGGGGCGGCCTTTCAAATCGGCAAACAGGGGGAAGTAGTCCATTTCCGTTCTCACTCTAAAACCGTGCGCCTATCATAGGCGAAGCGGCGGGGGGAACGGAAAGACTGATTTCGCCATTAGATAGAAGGAAAAATTATATGCGCGGCAACTTATTGTTGCTAAACATTTATTCTAAGCGCGTATCTTGAACGCCGGCCGAGGCCGCCCGCCCGGTTTCGGGTTTGCGCCCGCAAAACAGGCGGGGGCAGCCGTGCGGGCAACAGACTTCCTGCAAAACGGGAAATGCCGGAAGGGCAGGCCGCGGTTTGCCGCCGCGCAGGCAGGGTAAGGATGCCCGGGTTGCCGGAATCCAAATGTTTCAGCCGACCCGCCCGCCTCTTGCGGCCGGTTTGGGTTTCCGCCGGGCTTTTTGCTTTCAACCCCAGTTTGGATTTTCGCAAGAAGCCCGATATACGGAACCGTTTCAAACGCCGGGCGCGGGACGGGAAATTGCGCCAAGAGACCTTTGCAAAAATCCCCCTCCACCCAACAGCCGAAGCCCAAACCCAAGCTTCCGGCTGTTTTTTGTTCCCAATTTCCCTTTTTTCTCCCCGGATACCTGATAATCAGGCATCCGAGCCGCCTTTTAGGCAGCAACAGGCACACTTAGCCTGTTAGCCGCTTTCAACAGGTTCAAACACATCGCCTTCAGATGGCTTTGCGCACTCACTTTGAGCAGACCAAAATAGGCTGCCCGGGCATAGCGGAATTTACGGTGCAGCGTACCGAAGCTTTGTTCGACCACATAACGGGAGACCTTTGCAAAATTCCCCAAAATCCCCTAAATTCCCACCAAGACATTTAGGGGATTTTGGGGAATTTTGCAAAGGTCTCAATATGCCAGTTAAGGTTCTTGGTCGTGCCTATTATGATATTCCCGGCATTACTGACCAAAATACCTTGGCAGAATTTTGAAATAATCCGACACCGCCTGACAAAGAGCTGTTTCATGCCTACCGTATGTACCACCTCAACGTAACCCAAATTAATGGCAACTTCTACAGTCAGGTCTTTTTCCTCAACAAAAACTCTTCCGACTCTTCCACACCAGCAATCTGACTTAGCGAAGGAAAGTTCAGGCCGTCTGAAAACATTTCAGACGGCCTGAAGCAGTCAATATCTTAGCTACTGCCATGTAAATAAAACACAAAACCCTGCATTTATCATTAACAATAAATTACAAAAACAGTATAATGACCGAGCTGTCATGAGCGCATACCGACTCAACCTGAGCCCTTTGTAACGCACAAAATATGGATGTACCCCCAGGCAAAACAATATAACAAGCCAAGCATCCTAAAGATAAGCCAGCAAGGCAATACACTCTACAAAACTATGCCGAGCAATATTTTTACAAAGCCCTCAACCGGTATCGCCGCCCATATGCCGCAGCATCCGTCTTCCACTTTATATCCGCCCGCAAACCATGACCGCCGCTCCCGATATCCTCTACCGGCAAGCCGCCGCCCTTTTGGAACAATCCAATACCGCCCAAGCCCTGCCCCTGCTGCAACAGGCCGCAGAGCAGGGATATACGGAAGCTGCTTTTGTATTGGGCGACCATCTGCTGCAAAACGGTCATCCGGAGCAGGCACTTCCATGGTTGGAAGCCGCCGCGGCCCAACGCCATCCCAAGGCACTCTTTATCCTACTGCAACAACGCGAACACAACGGTACCCCGACCGGACAGCTTCTTAACGAATACGCCTGGCTGGGTGAGCAAGGTCACCCCGAAGCCCAATTAATCCTCATGCGTTACCACGCGCAGCGCAACGATCCACAATCGCTCTACTGGGCAGAGCTTGCCGCTGCCCGATATGCCGCGCCTGCATATTACCATCTGGCACGCCATCATCAACGACAAGGCGACATTGAAACAGCCATTGAACAATACGAAAAAGCGGCCGCGCTCGGCGTAACTGCTGCCTGCTGGCAACTCGGTCAAATCTACTTCTACGGTACAGGTGTCAGCCCCAACCACGGACAAGCCGAACATTATCTCGAACAAGCCGCGCAAGCCGGCCACATCGCCGCACAAACCCTACTGGCCGACCTTCTTGCCGCCCAACGCAAACCCGAAGCCTTAAAATGGTATCGTCGTGCCGCCGATAAGGAGCAAGCGGAAGCACAGGCCAAGCTGGCCCAATACGCCCTGACCGGCGAACTCTCCGAACGCGATCCGTTCCAAGCGGCACGATATGCCAAAGCCGCTGCCGAGAAAAACCATCCCGAAGCGCTGAAAATCATGGGCGACCTCTACCGCTACGGCCTCGGTATCAAAGCCGACAACCATATCGCGCATGATTACTACCACTGTGCAGCCGCACTGGGTTCTGCCGCCGCAGCACAAAAACTCATCAGCGACGCCGCGCTGTACCATCCGCAACAATACGAACAAATCAAAACTACCGCCCTGCAACAACAACAAACCGAAACCACATACCGTTTGGCGGAAGCACAAGCCAATGCCATCGGCCGTCCCGCCGACTATAATGCCGCGCGCAAAAATTACATGGAAGCTGCCGAGTTCCACCATAAAAACGCGGCGGCAGCCTTAGGCCGCATCTACCATTACGGCCTCGGTACGGCGCCAGACCCTTGGGCGGCTGCACACTGGTACGCCATCGCTGCCGAACAAAACCACCCTTCCGCCCAATACCACCTCGCCTGTTTTTACTATCACGGGCAAGGTATCGGCTGTCATGTTCCAACCGCCTGCTACTGGCTGCAAGCCGCCATCAGCAACGGCCACACTTCGGCCGAATCATTAACATCTCTATTAGAACAATGGCGCCGCGAAGCGCACCATGCCATCGGGCAAAAGGCCGTCTGAAAATATTTACACTCGCATTTTTTGACAATCTTTAACTATTCCCCTAATATTTGCCAGTTATTTTTCACGGACACGTCATTGTTTTCATTTCTTTCTGAAAACACCTTGCCCGCGCATCAATACCATGGCGCCCGGCGGATAACGCCAAGCGTTGAAACACACTACATCCGGAATAAAAACGGATGTTCGGAAAAACATTTCTAGGAGGTGAAACAACATGGAATGGGAATTCAACAGTTATTACACACTGATTGCCGCCACACTCGTGTTGCTGGTTGGTAAATTTCTGGTTCAAAAAATCAAATTCTTACGAGACTTCAATATTCCCGAGCCGGTCGCCGGCGGTTTGGTTGCCGCTATCGTCCTGTTCGCCCTGCACGAAGCCTACGGCGTCAGCTTCAAATTTGAGAAACCGCTGCAAGATGCGTTCATGCTCATCTTCTTTACATCCATCGGTTTGAGCGCGGACTTCTCCCGTTTGAAAGCGGGCGGCCTGCCTTTGGTTATCTTTACCGCCGTGGTGGGTGCATTCATCATCATCCAAAACTTCGTCGGTGTCGGCTTGGCAAGCGCATTGGGTCTGGATCCGCTGATCGGCCTGATTACCGGTTCGATTACCCTGACCGGTGGTCACGGTACAGCCGGCGCATGGGGTCCTGACTTTGAAAGCAAATTCGGCCTGACCGGCGCAACCGGCTTGGGTATGGCTTCTGCAACATTCGGCCTGGTATTCGGCGGTTTGATCGGCGGTCCTGTTGCACGCCGTCTGATCAACAAAATGGGTCGTAAACCTGTCGTCAAAACTGCCAAATCCGACGACAACGATGTTGCCGACGACATCTTCGAAAAAGCACAACGTACACGCCTGATTACGGCTGACTCCGCTGTCGAAACCCTGGCTATGTTTGCCGCATGTTTGGCTTTTGCCGAAATCGTCGACGGCTACGACAAAGCCTTCTTCGACCTGCCTAAATTCGTATGGTGTCTGTTTGCAGGTGTGGTCATCCGCAACGTCCTGACTGCAACCTTCAAAGTCAATATGTTCGACCGCGCCATCGACGTATTCGGTAACGCCTCCCTGTCGCTCTTCCTTGCCATGGCTCTTCTGAACCTGAAACTGTGGGAATTGACCGGTCTGGCAGGCCCTGTGACCATCATCTTGGCCGTACAAACCGTCGTGATGATTCTGTACGCTACGTTCGTTACCTACGTCTTCATGGGTCGCGACTACGACGCTGCCGTATTGGCGGCAGGCCACTGCGGCTTCGGTTTGGGTGCCACCCCGACCGCCGTTGCCAACATGCAGTCCATTACCCAAACTTTCGGCCCGTCGCACAAAGCCTTCCTGATTGTACCTATGGTCGGCGCCTTCTTCGTTGACTTGCTCAACGCCGCCATCCTCTCCGGCTTCATCAGCGTCATCAAAGGCTGATACGTCTGACATAGAAAAGCACTTGCCGCATTTACTTGCTGCAAGTGCTTTTGTTATGATAAGCACGTCAGGCCGTCTGAAAGGCCGTCATCTTCAGGAGTACCCATGTACAAAAAAACCGCTTCCGTATTGATTTTAAGCACGATTCTTCTTGCCGCATGCAGCAAAGAAGAGCCGAAAGCCGCGCTTGATTGCGCCCAACCGGCCACACTGCAAAACATCCGTACCACCATCGAAGACACCCTCAAACAACAAGCGCGCTCCTTTGCTCGCAATGATAACCGCCAATTCGTCGATGCTGACAAAATCATCGCCGCCGGCCTCGAATTAGAAACCCTGCTTGAAGACCCCAAAGAAACCGAAGACAACGGCAAAGCCATCTGCCGCGCCAACCTCAAAATCCGCATTCCCGATACCATCCTCAAAACGGCCATAGACAACAGCCCGCTGATTTATGGCAACACCCCGTTGTCCGACATGCTCGAACAAAAACTGATGGGCAGCAACCTGACTTTTGAAAACAACACGTTCAGCACCACCCTGCTCTATACCCCCGACAAAGACGGCAAACTGATTCTCGAAGACAACACCCTGAGCACCACAGCCCAAACCCTTTCCGCCACCCTGCTGCCCTACGGCGTGAAAAGCATCGTCATGATAGACGGTAAACCAGTATCCAAAGAGCAGGCCATCAAGCTGCTGCAAAACCAAAACACAGAAGAGCCGCCGACTGTCAATCCGCAAGACATCCTCGAAAACAACGCCGCCAGCCAAGCCGTCGGCTTGACCGATGATGACGACAATTCAGACTACGAAGTCCTGCGCCCTGACCGTGAAACTCCGCGCAACGAACCGCCCGGCCTCAGCCAAAGCGAACTTGACAACGCGCGCGCGCAAAACCGTCAGGCAGACGGCGAGATCAACGACCTTTGGGGCGGAATGGACAGCGATGTCAAACAACAAATCCTCGGCGAACAACGCGCCTGGATTCAAAGCAAAAAACTCAACTGCCAACAAGCCGCCGCGTCCGCAGACAACGCTGCGCAAGCAGAATACCTGCGCCTGCAGTGTGAAACCCGCATGACCCGCGAACGTACGCAATACCTGCGCGGCTATTCCATCAACTAAAACCGATAAGGCCGTCTGAACATTCAGACGGCCTACAAGAAAGCACATCACATCATGCAATACCGAATCCACCGTGAAGGCGATGCCCAAAACACACCATCTTCAGCCTCCACACCCGTCGACAACTGGGAGCGCAACACCCTGCGCGAAGTCCTCCTCGCCGCCTACCAAGAACAGCGCCGCGCCCGCATTTGGCGCAACATCTGGCGCGGCGTCGCCGTCCTCATCTTCCTCAGCCTGATCTTCGGCCTTGCAGAAGAAGAAGGAAAAACCACGAACATCCACGCCCGCAGCGAACACACCGCCGTTATCGACCTGACCGGCGAAATCGGCAACGACATCGACGACCAAGTCCAAATCCTGCGCGACAGTATGGAAGCCGCCTATAACAACGGCAACGCCAAAGCCATCATCATCCGCGCCAACAGCCCCGGCGGTTCGCCTGTCGTGTCCAACACGGCCTTTAACGAAGTCCGCCGCCTCAAAGCCAAACACAAAGACATCCCTGTTTACCTCGTTGCCGAAGACATGTGTGCTTCCGGCTGCTACTACATTGCCGCCGCATCCGACAAAATTTACGCCGACCCTTCCAGCATTGTCGGCAGCATCGGCGTTATCGGCGGCGGTTTCGACTTTACCGGCCTGATGGATAAAGCCGGTGTCAAACGCCGTCTGAAAACCGCCGGCAGCAACAAAGGCATGGGCGACCCTTTCACGCCTGAAACACCGGCACAAACCCAAATTTGGGAAACCATGTTGGGCGATATCCACCAAGAATTTATCAAAGCCGTCAAACTCGGCCGCGGCACACGATTGAAAGACAAACAGTATCCCGATGTTTTCAGCGGCCGTATTTACACCGGCAAAGAAGCCAAACAAGTCGGCCTGATTGACGACTTCGGCAGCATTTACAGCGTTGCCCGCGATGTTGTCAAAGCCCCCGAGCTGGTCAACTACACGCCGCAAGACGATTTCAGCAAAATGCTCAGCCGCCGCTTCGGTGCGGAAGTGAAGGCCAAAGTCAAAGAAACTTTGTCTGAAATTTGGTAAACCAAAAAACCAAAAGGCCGTCTGAAACCCAATTAGGGCTTCAGACGGCCTTTTATATCGTTTTTAAAATAAAACGCTGATTATTGTCCAAACATTTATCGGCTTCATAAACCGACAGGCAAATATCCCTGATGATGCTGTTACAGGAACACATTACGCCTGCAAACGATTAAACCTCCACATTTCAGACGGCCTTTTTCTGCATATTGTGCGCCATATCAAGCGCAGCGCGGACGGCGGTAATCAGGCTGCCGGAATCGGCTTTGCCCGTACCGGCCAAGTTCAAAGCCGTGCCATGATCGACGGAGGTGCGGATAAAGGGCAGGCCGAGGGTGATATTCACGCCTTCGCCGAAACTGGCGTATTTGAGCACCGGCAGCCCTTGGTCGTGGTACATGGCGAGGACGGCATCGGCATCTTTGAGCAGGAAGGGTTGGAACACGGTATCGGCCGGATAAGGGCCGCGCGCGTCTATGCCTTCGGCCTGCAGGGCATGAAGCGCCGGAATAATGGTGTCGATTTCTTCGTGCCCCAAATGGCCGCCTTCGCCCGCGTGGGGGTTGAGGCCGGTAACGAGGATGACAGGCTTGGCTATGCCGAACTTATGGAGTAGGTCGTGTTCAAGAATGCGGACAACCGACTCGATTAAAGGCTTCGTGATGGCGGCGGAAATATCTTTAAGCGGCAGATGGGTGGTCACCAGCGCCACACGCAGGCCGCCGCCAGTCAGCATCATGACGACTTGTTCGGTATGGCTTTTTTCGGCGAGGTATTCGGTATGGCCGCTGAAAAATCCGTTGCCTGCGTGGGCATCGTTGATGATGCCTTTATGCAGCGGCGCGGTCACCATACCGGCAAACAGGCCGTCTGAAATGCCTTGATACGCCGTATCCAGCAGTCGGAGCACATACGCGGCATTGGCAGGATTGAGTTCGCCCGCCCGACACTCGGCATCTAAAGGAATATGCAGGACTTCGAGTTCGCCCTTGGGCAACGGTTCAGCCGCTTGGGCTTGAAAATCGCGCAAAATGACGGATTTGCCAAGCTGTTCGGCCCTGTTTACCAACAGGTTTTTGTCGCACAAAACAACGAGGCGACAAGGAAGGTCGGCGAAAGCCAAATCGAGGCAGATGTCGGGGCCGATACCGGCCGGTTCGCCGGAGGTGATGGCGAGGATGGGAGCAGTCATGGTATTTCTCGGTACGGTTTACAGTATTTAGACAACATCAGGCAAAACGCCTGCCCTACTTTTACAGATTAACACAAATACAAAGAGGCCGTCTGAAAACAGTTTTTGCTTGGTCAAACTGTTTTCAGACGGCCTTGGCTGTTTACCGTTTTACACTTAAGAACGGCGGCCGATCATGCGGTACAAAACATCGTGGCCTTGAATGCGGTGAACAACGACCATGGCAATGTGGCCGGCGACAAGCGCGAAGAGCAGCCAGCCGAGTTTGCCGTGCACCATATTGCCGAGGTTGGACATCCATTCGATTTTTTCAGGCGAACCCTGCATCACTTCGACACCGAATACTTTCAACGGGCCGCGGCCGCCGCCGTATTGGCGGATCATACCGATAACGGGAACGGCGAGCATGAGGGCGTAAAGGGCAAGGTGGCCTGCTTTGGCGGCAAAGCTGTCGGCGGCAGGACGTTTGGACGCATTGAGCAAAGCCCAAACAATACGCACGGCAATCACCAGCAGCGTGATGAAACCGATGGATTTATGCACGCCGAAGAGCGATTTGACCCATTCTTCGCCATCGTAGATGGTCCAAACGGTAATGGTGGAGAGGATACCGATGAAACCGAGTACGGTCAGCCAGTGCAACGCGCGCGCGACGGCATCGTAGGTTTGTGGGCGTGTAGCGGTCATAATGTTTCCTTGTTTTTGATTTGTTTGGTTTTTTGAATCGGCGGCATTGTAACAAAAATGCCCAACCAATTATGTTGCCTTTTTGAAGAAATCTCGTAAATATTTGAAAAATTTGAAGAAACGGCGGCTTTATCCATCAGGCTGCATGGGCCGTCTGAAAACAAAGGCAGGAATACCACCTCCTATGCCAAACTCGGGCTAAAATAGGCGTTTTTATTCTCGGGTACGCATCGATGCAGGTTTGGATTCGGCGGTTTGCGCTGTTGCTTCTGCCTTTGAGTTTCTTGGCGGTCATGGTGGCCGCGCCTTTGCTGTCGCTGGCGTTTTACGACGGCGAAGGCGCTTGGGCGGAAGTGGTGGCTGATAACTATATGCGCCTGCGCTTGGGCTGGACGGTGGCGCAGGCGGTTTTGACTTGCGTCTTGGTCACGGCTTTGGGCGTGCCTGCGGCGTGGGTGCTGGCACGGATGGACTTCGCCGGACGGCGCACGGTTTTGCGCCTGCTGATGCTGCCTTTTGTGATGCCGACTTTGGTAGCAGGCATGGGCGTACTGGCTTTATTTGGCGCACACGGTATGCTGGCGGCAGGTTGGCAGGACACACCGTGGCTGCTGATTTACGGCAACGTGTTTTTCAACCTGCCGGTTTTGGTGCGCTCGGCGTATCAGGGATTTGTGCGTGTGCCGCAGGCGCGGTTGCTGTCGGCGCAATCTTTGGGCGCGGACGCGTGGCGGCGGTTTGTCTGGGTCGAATGGCCGGTGGTACGCGCGTGGGTTGCCGGCGGCGCGTGCCTGGTGTTTTTATATTGTTTTTCAGGCTTCGGACTCGCCTTGCTGCTCGGCGGCGAACGTTTTGCGACGGTGGAAGTGGAAATTTACCGGCTGGTGGCGTATGAGTTGGACATGGCGCGTGCGTCGGTGTTGGTGTGGCTGGTACTGGCGGTTACGGCGGCGGCAGGCGGTTTGTATGCGTATTGGAGCAAACGCGTGGCTGTGGATAAGTCTGTCTCGCCTTTGCCTCCGCGTGCGCCGATATGGGCTTGGGAAAAATGGCTGACGGCAACGGTATTGGCCATGTTGGCAGTGTGCTGCCTGCTGCCTTTGGCTGCTGTATGGCTCAAGGCGGTATCGGCAGGCTCTTCGTGGGCAGTCTTGCTGGAAGCGCAAACGTGGGCGGCGGTGTGGAATACCGTCCGTTTCTCTGCGGCAGCCGTGGCGGCGGCGACGGTTTTGGGCGTGCTGTATGCGGCGGCGGCACGGCAAATGGCGTGGTTGCGCGCGCTGATGTTTTTACCGTTTATGGTGTCGCCCGTGTGCATCGCGTTTGGCGTTTTGCTGCTCTATCCGCAGTGGACGGCTTCGCTGTGGCTGCTGACGGCGACTTACGCGCTGTTGGCGTATCCGTTTGTGGCCAAAGACGTACTGGCCGCGTGGGACGGTTTGCCCAAAGATTACGCGGCGGCAGCGCGTACCATGGGCGCAAACGGTTTTCAGACGGCCTGTTATGTAACCGCACCTTTATTGAAACCGGCTTTGCGGCGCGGCCTGACTTTAGCTTCGGCAACGTGTATCGGCGAATTTGCGGCCACATTATTCCTGTCGCGCCCCGAATGGCAGACGCTGACCACTTTGATTTACGATTATCTCGGACGCGCCGGTGCGGACAATTACGGACGGGCGATGGTGTTGACGGCGGTATTGACCGCTTTGGCTTTGACGGCATTTTTGCTGGTGGACGAAGCGGAAGGGCAAAAGGCCGTCTGAACGTGGTCGGCCCAAATTCCCTTCACTTTCACTACACTCTTGCCGCGCCTTGTATCGAAAATTGATTGAATCCGCTATATAATTTGTTTTTAACCGCACTCAACACGACCTATCATGACCGACTTAGACACCAAACGCCTTGAAACCCAAGCCATGCTGGACAATGCCGACTTGCTGTTTGACCAAGAACAATGCCGCGCGGCCTTGCAAAAAGTTGCCGACGACATCACCCGCGACTTGGGCGACAAATACCCCCTGCTCCTGCCTGTGATGGGTGGTGCGGTGGTGTTTACAGGGCAGCTGCTGCCGCTGTTGCGCTTCCCTTTGGACTTTGACTACGTCCACGTTTCCCGCTACGGCGACAAACTCGCAGGCGGCGCGTTCAACTGGAAACGCATGCCCGACCCCGAGCAAATCAAAGGCCGTCATGTAGTTGTTTTGGACGACATTCTGGACGAAGGCCACACCATGGCCGCCATTCAGGAAAAACTGTTGGAAATGGGCGCAGCAAGCTGCCGTGCGGCCGTATTTGCCAACAAACTGATCGACAAAGAAAAACCGACCAAAGCCGATTATGTCGGTTTGGACGTACCCAACCGCTACGTCTTCGGTTACGGTATGGACGCCGCCGGCTGTTGGCGCAACCTCGGCGAAATCTACGCCTTAAACAATAAATAAAACAAAGGCCGTCTGAAAAACCTTCAGACGGCCTCAACCCCCATGCTAGGAACACATCATGATAGGTTTGTTAATCATTACACATGAAACCATAGGTGAAGCCTATCGCGGTTTGGCCGACCATTTCTTCCCCAACGGCTTCCCCGAAAATCTCCACATCCTCGGCGTACAGCCCGACGAAGATCAAAACGATATCATCAACAACGCCATCGCCGCGTTGCAGAAATTTCCCGACAACCGCGGCGTGCTGATCATGACTGACATCTTCGGCGCAACACCGTGCAACGCCGCACGCCGGCTGGTGCGCGAAAACAAATCTGCCATCCTGACCGGCCTCAACGCCCCGATGATGATTAAAGCCATCCAATACTCATCACAAGCCGAAAACCTCTCCGACTTCACCGAAACCGTCAAAGAAGCCGCCATCCGGGGCATTTTCGCCATTACATCCGCACCTGAAGACCTGGTGTGCAAAGAAAACGGCTAAGGCCGTCTGAAAACATTCACTTTACGAACATTTAGGGGACATCCATGCTCAAACAAGAAATCGAAATCATCAACAAACTCGGCCTGCACGCACGCGCCTCCAGCAAATTCACCCAAACCGCCTCCCAATTCCAAAGCGAAGTCTGGGTCACCAAAAACGGCAACCGTGTCAACGGCAAAAGCATCATGGGCCTGATGATGCTGGCCGCCTCCAAAGGCACCGTGATTGAACTGGAAACAGAAGGCGCAGACGAAGCCGCCGCCATGCAGGCGTTGACCGACCTCATCAATGACTACTTCGGCGAGGGCGAATAATGAGCATCGTGCTGCACGGTGTCGCGGCGGGCAAAGGCATCGCCATCGGCCACGCCCACCTGATTACGCGCGGCACGACGGAAGTGCCGCAATACGACGTTTCAGACGACCTCATCGACGCCGAAGCCGCCCGTTTTGACGCCGCCATCAAAGCCACGCGCAAAGAATTGGAACAACTGCGCGGCGCGATTCCCGAAAACGCCCCGACTGAATTGGGCGCGTTCATCTCCCTGCACCTCATGCTGCTGACCGACGTTACCCTCTCGCGCGAACCCATCGACATTTTGCGCGAGCATAAAATCAACGCCGAATGGGCATTGAAACAGCAAAGCGACAAGCTTGCCGCCCAGTTCGACAGCATCGACGACGACTACCTGCGCGAACGCAAACAGGACATGCTTCAAGTCGTCCGCCGCATCCACAACAACCTTGTCGGCCAAAGCAACGAAATCAACCTCGCCGACAACCTGTTTGACGACACCGTCCTCATCGCGCACGACCTCTCGCCTGCCGATACCGTATTGTTCAAAGAGCAGCACATTACCGCCTTCGTAACCGATGCCGGCGGCCCGACCAGCCATACTGCCATCTTGGGCCGCAGCCTCGACATCCCGTCCGTCATCGGCCTGCACAACGCCCGCAAACTCATCACTGAAAACGAAATCGTCATCGTCGACGGCATCAACGGCATCCTCATCATCGATCCCGACGAAGTCGTCCTCAACGAATACCGCCGCCTCGCCCGCGAATACCGCAGCCACAAGCGCGAACTCAACAAAATCAAAAAAACCGCCGCCACCACGGCCGACGGCATCAACATCGAACTTTTGGCCAACATCGAATCCGCCGAAGACATCAAAACCCTGCACAACTTCGGCGCAGACGGCGTCGGCCTGTTCCGCAGCGAATTTCTTTATCTCAACCGCGACACCATGCCGTCTGAAGACGAGCAATACGAAGTGTACAGCGCCATTGTGAAAAAGATGAAAGGCAAAAGTATCACCATCCGCACCGTCGATTTAGGTGTCGATAAAAATCCGCGCTGGTTCGGCCAAAACAGCACGCCCAACGGCAGTCTCAACCCCGCACTCGGCCTGACCGGCATCCGCCTGTGCCTCGCCGAGCCGGTCATGTTCCGCACCCAAATGCGCGCCATCCTCCGCGCCGCCGCCCACGGCCCCGTACGCATGATGTGGCCGATGATTACGTCCATTTCCGAAGTGCGCCAATGCCTTATCCATCTGGACACGGCCCAACGCCAACTGACCGAACGCGGCGAAACCTTCGGCCCGGTCAGCATCGGCTGCATGATTGAAATCCCGTCCGCCGCCATGACCGTCGGCAGCATCCTCAAGCTCGTCGATTTCATCTCCGTCGGCACCAACGACCTGATTCAATACCTCCTGTCAGTCGACCGCGGCGACGACAGCGTCAGCCACCTTTACCAACCCGGCCACCCTGCCGTCCTCAAAACGCTGCAACACATCATCCGCACCGCAAACCGCATGGAAAAAGGCGTGTCCATCTGCGGCGAAATGGCCGGCGATACCGTCTTCACCCGACTGTTGCTCGGCATGGGCCTGCGCCGCTTCTCCATGAACCCCAACAACCTGCTTTCGGTTAAAAACATCATCCTGCACAGCCACACCGGCCATCTCGAAAACGATGCCGCCAAAATCCTGCGCTGCGAAGATCCGGAAAAAACCGAGAAGCTGATTAAAATCCTCAACCAAAGCGAACAGGCGGAATCACAGGCCGTCTGAACCTCCGGCAAGGGCGTGTTTCGATACACGCCCTTTTTATTCGTCCCCATTTTGGGTTTACGCCCGATTCTCCCTCAAGCCCCCTTCTTCCCTATTTCGCTATTTCAAAAACCAACCTTTTTCACTTTTCCCCAATACTGCTTACAGGCCGTCTGAAAAATAGATGACGCAAGTAAAATTAAACTTTTATGCCCAAACCAAAGGCCGTCTGAACCCGATTATAAGGTTTCAGACGGCCTGCTGTATTCAACCGTATATCTTTTATTTTTTTGCAATAAATGACCCTTTGCCTATTTCTTCCAGCTACTGCCCACTATGGCTTTAGGCACTCCATATCATTCCTTTTCACTAGGTCTTCAGTATACACAAACATTATCCCTTTGTTTTAATGATGCAACTTTTTATTCTGGAATATGTCTATTCTCATGTTTCACTTGAAAAAAGATTCAATACCTTGTAAATTTATAAAAGATAATAGTTATCATCATATTTTAAAGGAATAATTTATGAGATTTACGCAACTTTCTGCTTTGATTGCCGCCGCCGCTTTATCAGTCGGCTCCGTATCCGCTTTTGCCAAACCCGTTCAGCTGACCGATACCGTCGGCCGTAAGGTAACCGTCGACCTGCCTGCCAAACGCGTGGTTTTGGGCTTCTACTACCAAGACTACATGGCTATCGGCGGCAAGGACGCGCTGAATAATGTGGTCGGCTTCTCCAAAGCGGTTTGGGCCGACTGGGCGCCGCCGAGCTGGGCGGCGTTCAGCAAAGCCGTGCCTAAGTTGAACCAGCTTACCGACGTGGGCGAGGTGGAAGTCGGCACGTTCTCCGTTGAAAAAGTCTTGGCATTGAAACCCGATTTGCTGATTTTGGCCGAATGGCAATACAAGGCTTTGGGTTCCGATCTCGACCGCATCAACAAAGCGGGCATTCCGATTGTGGTATTGGACTACAACGCGCAAACGGTCGCCAAACACATTCAATCAACCAAACTTATCGGCACGCTGACCGGCCAGCAGCAAAAGGCAGACAAATTAGCGGCAGATTACAAACGCATCGCCGACACCATCCAAGCGCGCGTGCAAAAAGCCAACCTGCCCAAGCCTAAAGTGTATATCGAGTTCGGCAACAAAGGCCCTGCGGAACACAGCGTAACCTTCGGCAAGAGCATGTGGGGTTCGATGGCGACACTGGTCGGCGGCAACAATATCTCCGCTTCTTCGGTCGAGTTCTACGGCTCGATCAATCCTGAAAAAGTCCTCGCCGCCAAACCCGACGTCATAGTGATTACCGGCCGCGAAACCGAATTGAAGAAAAGCCCGACCGCTATGGTAATGGGCTGGGGCATTCCGAAAGCGGAAGCGGAAAAACGCTTGGCAGGTTTTGCCAAACGCGCCGGCTGGGCGAACCTGCCTGCGATTAAAAACAACCGCCTCTACGCCGCCTACCACGCGAACTCGCGCACACTCTCCGACGGCGCATCGATTCAATTTATGGCCAAAGCGATTTATCCGCAGTTGTTCAAAGACTTCAATCCTGAGAAAACTTATACCGACTTCTACCGCCAAAACCTGCCTGTTGTACCGAACGGTACGTTCTATCTGTATCCGAAAGGGCAATAAGGCAGGCTTGTGGGTTTCAGACGACCTTTTTATGCGAAAGGTCGTCTGAAAGCAGCATGGGTTTTATACAGAACCGTAGCGTGGGCTTTGCCCAAGGGTAATGTTTGCAGAAATGATGGCGAACGGTATGGGATTTCATGTTTTTGTTGGCAAAGCACACTCTACGACTGCCCGTCGTGCCGAACGGGGAGCTTCAGGTGGGGTTGACTGCTTTGACCCTCTCCCTATCCCTCTCCCACGGGGAGAGGGATCAGATAACTGAGATTCAACTATTGTTGTGATTCCCTACAATTTGTTCCCTCTCCCACGGAGAGAGGGAATCAGATGACTGAAGTCCGACCATTGTTGTGATTCCCTGCCATTTGTTCCCTCTCCCCGTGGGAGAGGGCTAGGGAGAGGGCAAAGCCGTTTGGAACGCCGTTATCCCGATTTTCAAAAACCACCCTTCAAAACGGATACAGACAAAAGAGATGGTCGGGCATGAATGTCCGACCTTGTTACTTAATTTCAGAGGTTTAAAACATGAATGATTCGGTTGTCGCCGAGATTGTGAGAAACCAGCGCAAGTTGGAAGGCAAGCGTTGGTTGATTGTTTTGATGTTTTTAATCATCGCGGCGGTCAGTTTTTTATTCGACATCGCCACCGGTCCGGCGATGACGGACACGCTGCCTGTCGGCGAAGTGGTCAATGTTTTGCTGGGCAAACCCGAAGTCGATGAAATGAACCGCCTGATTGTGATGGATTTGCGCCTGCCGATTGCGGTGATGGCGTTGGTGGTCGGCGCGGCTTTGGGTGTCGGCGGGGCGGAGATTCAGACGCTGTTGAACAATCCGATGGCCAGCCCTTATACGCTGGGTTTGGCGGCGGCGGCGGGTTTGGGCGCGTCGGCGGTGATTGCGTTCGGCGGTTTCGGGCTGCCTGAAACGGTCGCCGTCCCCATCGGGGCGTTTGTGATGACCATGCTGGCTTCGGGCATCTTGTTTCTGTTTGCTTCGGCGCGCCGCTTCAATTCAGCGATGCTGGTGTTGGTGGGGATTGCGCTTTTGTTTCTGTTTCAGTCGATTCTGTCGCTGATTCAATTTATAGCCGCGCCTGAGATTTCGCAGCAGATTCTGTTTTGGCTGTTCGGCAGCCTGACCAAGGCGACTTGGGAAACGGTCATCGTTACGGCGGCGGTTACGGCGGTATGCGTGTTTCTGCTTTCGCGCGACGTGTGGAAGCTGACTGCGCTGCGCCTGGGCGAAGAACGCGCCGTCGGGCTGGGCATCAATCTGCAACTTTTGCGCCTGAAAACGCTGGTATTGGTGGCGGTGATGACGGCAACGGCAATCAGTTTCGTCGGCGTCATCGGCTTTATCGGACTGGTCGCGCCTCATGTGGCGCGGATTCTTTTGGGCGAAGACCAACGCTTTTTCCTGCCCGGCGCGATGCTGGCGGGAGCGGCGTTTTTATCTGTGGCGAGCGTGTTGTCCAAGGTGATTATCCCCGGCGCGCTGTTTCCGGTGGGGATTGTTACGTCGTTTGTCGGCGTGCCGTTCTTCTTCTGGATTGTGTTAACGAAACGGTAGGTCGTCTGAAATGTTGAAACTTGAAAACGTCCATATCCGGCGCGGCGATTATGTGGTCGCCGACAGTATCGATTTGACGCTGGAACAAGGCAAAGTCTATTCCGTGCTCGGCCCGAACGGCACGGGCAAATCCTCGCTGATGAAAACGATTTTCGGCGAAGTGGCGCACAAAGGCGCTATCCGCTACGGCGACGAAGTGTTAAGCAAAATCTACCTGCAAAGCTGGCGCAAACGCATAGGCTATATGCCGCAGGACACCGCCGCCGAAGCCTCGCTGACCGCGCTGGAAGTCGTGTTGCTCGGCCGCATGGACGCGCTGCATATGCACGTCGGCGACGAACTGCTGCACGAAGCCGCAAGTATCATGGCGGAGCTGGGTATCGGCCATCTGGCGCACCGCGACGTCATGCGCCTTTCCGGCGGACAGCGGCAGCTCGTGATGTTTGCCCAAGTCATGCTGCGCCGCCCCGAAATCCTGATGCTGGACGAACCGGTCAGCGCGCTGGATATGCACCATCAGTTGAACCTCCTGGAGCGCGTGGTGCAATACACGCACGAACACAATCTGGTTACGCTGATGGTATTGCACGATTTGAGCCTCGCCGCCCAGTTTTCAGACGGCGTGATTCTGCTCGGCGAAGGCAAAGTACAGGCGCAGGGCGCGCCGCAGGACGTGTTGCAGGCGGACATGATAGGCAGGCTGTATAAAGTGGACATCGAGCTCTTATACGACAGCAAAGGCCTGCCCGTTATCCGCCCGATGCGGCAATCCTAGCTGGTAAATCTGCCACCAAGAAACCAGCCACGCAATCATTTTATACTCTTCACAAAAAGGACTTTCCCATGAAAAAATCACTCTTCCTCCTGATGCTGACCGCTTCCCTCGGCGCATACGCCGCCAACCACGAAATCAAAATGCTCGACAACGGCAAAGACGGCAGCATGGTGTTAGAACCCGGCTACGTCAACGCCAAAGTCGGCGATACTGTTACCTTCAAAGCTACTAACAGCGGCCACTGGGTGCAAAGCAAAGCCCTGCCCGACGGTGTTGCCGACTTCCTTTCCGAAGACGGTAAAGACTTCACGCTCAAGCTCGACAAAGAAGGCGTGTATGTCTATACCTGCCCGCCGCACCGCATGATGAACATGAGCGGCGTGATTCAGGTCGGCAAACCGGTGAACAAAGCCAAAGCACAAGCCATTGTCGATGAAATGGAAAACCGCGCCATGCAAAGCAAAGGCCGTCTGAAAAAATATATGGCGCAAGTGAAGTAAACGCGTTTATGCCTGTATTAAAGGCCGTCTGAAACCTTTCAGACGGCCTGTTTCCTTTGCGTAAAACACGCATCAAAGCTATATCTTCCGTTTCAGTTTCCGATAAAATAGGCCTATTCCGACACAAGACCCGTAAGCATGATACGCCGCCTTTACGCCACGCTGTGGCACCTCGCCCCCTTCCTGATCCGCCGCCACCTGCGCCGCCGCGCCCTCAAATCCCCAGCCTATCTCGAGCATTGGGACGAGCGTTTCGGGCAGGCGTATCCCAATCCCGTACAACGACCGATTTGGATACACGCCGTATCCGTCGGTGAAACGCGTGCGGCCGAACCTTTAGTCCAGGCATTGCGCCGCCATTTTCCCGACTCGCCGTTTTTGATTACCCAAATGACGCCGACCGGCCGCGCCACCGCGCAATCCCTGTTCCCCGATGCTCAATGCCGTTACCTGCCCTACGACAAATCCGAATGGGTCGCCCGATTTTTAGCCGAACACCGCCCCATCTGCGGCATTTTGATGGAAACCGAAATCTGGCCCAACCTGATGCACGGCTGCAAAGAAGTAGGCATTCCACTCTTTTTGGCCAACGCACGCCTCTCTGAAAAATCCCAACGCGGCTACCTCAAAATCCGCAAGCTGGTCGAGCCTGCCATGCAGAGCCTCTCCGGCTGCTTTGCCCAAACCGCCGCCGATGCCGAACGCCTGCACCTCATCGGCGCGTCCAACGTCCACGTCTGCGGCAACACCAAATACGACATCGCCCCCCCCGACGACTCGCGCCCGCTTGCCGTCGCCTTTAAAGAACGCATCGGCGCACGCCCCGTCGTCGTCTGCGCCAGCACGCGCGTGTACAAAGGCACAGACGAAGCCGAGCTGCTCCTCAAAGCATGGCAGGGCTACCGCGGCAATGCCTTGCTGGTCATCGTACCGCGCCACCCTGAAAACTTTCAGACGGCCTACGATACCGCCAAATCGCTTGGTTATACCGTCCAAAAACGCAGCGACGGACAACCCGTTTCCCCCGATACACAAGTTTGGATAGGCGACAGCATGGGCGAGCTTGCCGCCTACTACCTCAGCGCAGACATTGCCTTCGTCGGCGGCAGCCTGGTTGATGCCGGCTGCCAAAACATCATCGAACCCATCTCCTGCCGCGTCCCTACCCTCTTCGGTTACTCCAACTACAACTTCGCCCAAGCCTGTAAAGGCGCAGTCGAAGCCAAAGCCGCCGTCCGCGTCGAAACTGCCGAAGCCTGGTACAGAACCACGCGCCAATACCTCGACGACGAAACGCTGCGCCAACAGCTGATCAGCCACACCGAGCAATTCATTTCGCAACATCAAGGCGCCAGTGCCAAAATTGCCAAAGCGATTGCAGATTGTTTGAATCAGCGTTAAACAATAAAAAACCGCCTGTTCATGACAAACAGGCGGAAACTGAAAAACAGTTTTTTGTTTTCAGCCGTTTAATTGACTAAAAGCAGGAACAGGGTTAAGATAATCCTAACGACTGTCCGCAGTCTCAGCCATGAACGACCCGTGCGAGTGGTATGTTTCATGATTGAAACTCTCCTTTCTAGGAAGGTTTCAGCACAAAGCCCCACTGCAATGGGGCTTTTTTGCTACCAGCCCCACAATAATTATACCCAAACTTCCTAAAATTATTCCAAACAAATTTCTACTAAAAAGGCCGTCTGAAACCCCAATTTTTTGGGTTTCAGACG
>NZ_JBQCVL010000014.1:0-24341 GCF_051958425.1 Neisseria sp. P0013.S005
AAATTCCGCTACGCCCGGGCAGCCTATTTCGGGCTGATTAAAGTGAGTGCGCAAAGCCATCTGAAGGCGATGTGTTTAAACCTGTTGAAAGCGGCTAACAGGCTAAGTGTGCCTGTTGCTGCCTAAAAGGCGGCCGGATGCCCAATTATGGGGCGTCCGGGGAGGATTAAGGGGGCATTTGGGTAGAATTAGGAGTGATTTGGGGAGGGAAATAGCCGAAAACCTGTGTTTAGGTTTCGGCTGTTGGGGGAAAGACTTTTTTGCAAAGGTCTCGGCCTATGTGATAGCAGAAGAGTTATATGGGAAAACAATATATTATGCTATACTAAGGCAGCTTCCATTTTTGAATTGGGTCTTATCGTGATTTTAAAATCATAAATAAAAGGAAAATTTATATGTTGACTTATAAAAAAGAAATATTTAGGAAAACCTTGCTGCATACTCTGATAGCTTCTTGTTTTTCTATTCCTGCATTGGCCGTTGCTGCAGCGGGCGACACTTCACCTACTATGGGAACAGAGGGTTCAGGAGAATTTTGGAAAGAACCAAATCAAAACATTGATGGAGATTACAAAGCTACACTAGCACCTAATAGCGGAGAACAATTTGCTCGTCCAAAAGGGCTTATTGTTCGTGCGAATAATCAGGTAGAAATCAAAGGTAAAACTAACATTAATGTTACGTTAGCCAGCGAAGGAAATTCAGGATTAGCCGTAGACTCCAATGCCGCCTACGGTATTGCTGTAGGATATGATTATGCTGGTGGTAACGCTTCTGATACCGCCAGCTTAACTTTGCATGATGATGCTAATATCACTGTTAAAAACACAGAAAACACAGTGAAAAGTACAAAAAACTTTGGTGGCGCAACTGCACCATTTGGTCACCAATTATCCGGGGTGAAAGTTTACCGTAAGGATGGTGCCAAACCGGTTTTCAATTCTGAGAAAAAACTGACCATTAATGTGGAAGATAAAACCACCGATAAAATCGGGGATTATTTAGTCGGGCTTTACGTTAGTGGAGACGGTGCGGAAGCGAACTTAAAAGATTCTGACATCACAGTGAAAGCAAACGGAAAATTTTCTGCCGCATTAAAAATTGGTAAACCGGAACTACCAAACACTGAAAAACCGGCTGACTATAAAGGTGCTGTCGTCAATTCCACCGGCAAAATGGTGCTGAATACCGAGGATACAAAAGATTCCGCAACCGTGCGCTTATTTGGCACTAAATCCCGCTTAATTGCCGATTCGGACACCAGCAGCGGTGAAATCAAATCCGGTAATTCAGCTGTTGTTTTCGATACTCAGGATTACGCAACTAAAGTAAGTGCCTTTTTTATTAGCGACAATGTATCCAGAAATGAGCTGAATAAAGATCAAGAAGTTCGTTTAAACAATACAAAAATCACCACAACATCTGATGATGCTTCATTGATTGTTGCTGATGCGAGAAAAGAAAGTAGTTTTGCAGTAACCTTCGCAGGAAATAAAGTCGCAAGTTGGTTTAATAATGGTGAATTCGTTGCTGAAAATGCAAAATTCGCGTTGAAAGGCAAAGACAGTGAAGCCAAAGCCGCAGAAAATGGCTGGCTTGCCGAAACTAAAGTGGCAGTAACCAAAGGGGCTGATTTGACATTTACCTTGTCTGATCAAGCAAAAGCCATTGGTTTGATGCAACAACAATCTAAAGGCAATGTGCATTCTAAATTAGATGTGCATGTGAACAACCAAGCTGTTTGGGAATTGAAACAAAAAGGTGATGAACAACGCTCTACCATCAATGCCTTAACCTTGGATAAGGGGGTATTAGATGCGTCTAAAAATATTCCGAACGGTTCAACTAAAACAGACTATAAAGTTAAACTGGTTAAACAAGATGGTACTGAAGGCACATTAACCAGTAACAACGGTGAAATCACCCTTGCCAATGGCTCTTACGAAGACAAACTCACTGTGGAAGGCAACTACACAGCGAATAACGGTGTTCTTAAAGTGAATACTCATTGGGATAGTAATGATGCCAATAACGGTAAATCTGACTTATTGGAAATCACCGGTAATGCCGAAGGGACAACAAAAGTTGTCAGTTTGAAAGCGGACGGCACAGAAAATATGATTGATGGCACTATCGGCTCTATTGCGGCTGATTTAGCCAAAAACAGTACGGCAGTAGTTCGAGTACAAGGGGAAAGTAATTTAAAGAACTTTACCGGTATTGCCAAAACTACAGGTGCGGGTGAACTGCAATTGGCTTCTAAAAAAGTAGGAAATACAACCGAATATTTTTGGACGGTAGTTTCCACGAATAAGGATGCCATTTACACAGCTTCTGTTCCTGCTTATACGCTTATTCCAAACTTGAACTTAGAAGTTGGCTACGAAACAGTTGGTACATTGCACCAACGCCGTGGTGAAAATCAGGCTCTTTCTTGGGAAAAATCTCAAGCGAACAGCCAAATTTGGGGACGTATTATTGGCAAACACATTGCTTTGGATGGTAAAAAGCGTTTGAATCTTAGCGCTAACCTTGCAGGCTTCCAGTTTGGCCACGACTTTGATATTTCTTCTAGCGAAAATGGCGGCAAACGTTTAACTGGTGGTTATGTTGGTTACACACATGCTAATTCGAAATTTTATGATGAATATCGTGCCGAGAATGGTGTCGTCATTGATGACAAATATACAGGTAAAGCTAAAACCGAAAACCTCCATGTCGGTGTGACTCACACACGGTATTCTGAAGATGGTAGCTATATAGACTTTGTAGGCCAACTTTCTTGGATGCAAAATAAATATAACTCCTTAGATTCGAAAGCAAAAAACCATGGTTTGGGTGTGGCTTTATCGGGTGAGGTAGGTCGTCCGTTTGTATTAAGTAAAGAGAAAACGAATAATGGCGACAGTTGGATTATTGAGCCGCAAGCACAATTAATCTATCAATACCTCGGCTTAAATAGCTTCACTGATGATATGCGCTCTGTGCATCAAGATAAGCAACATAATTTACGCAGCCGCATTGGTGTACGCTTTGCTTATAATAATTTAACCGATCATGAAAAAGTTCGAACCTTGTATTTCACCACTAATGTGTGGCATAACTTCAGAAATACTTCGGCCAGTAACATTGGCGAGGATAATGTTACTGAAAAATTAGCAAAAACTTGGGGCGAAGTTGGTTTGGGAGCACAATTTGCAACCAGTTCCAATACCCATATTTATGCAGATGCACGGTATGAACAATCTTTAAGTGGAACGAAACATCAAGGATACAAAGGCTCAATCGGCATAAAATATTCTTGGTAATCTTCAAGTAATATATCTTACCGTAGTCCTTTTATATGAGCCGGATAAATATTAACAATATTTATCCGGCTCATTTATATGCCTTCCTCAATTATCTAAGCGCTGTACTGGATTATCAAATATAGTCAATTAAAAACAAAATGGTACAATACTCAACTTTGAAGATCTAACCATGGCATACTCTGCGGACTTAAGAAACAAGGCTTTAAACTATTACGAACAATGCAAAAACATCAGCTAAACCGCAGCAACGTTTAACTTGTCAAGAACCACGCTTTACCTGTGGATTCGCCTTAAAAAACAAACAGGCAGCCTAAAACATCAAGTTACCGGTCTAAATGCCGTCAAATTGGATAGGCAAAAACCGGCTCAATATGTTGGGCAACACCCGGATGCCTGTCTGCATGAGATCGCCAAACATTTTGATTGTACGCCAGCCGCCGTTTGCTATGCACTCAAACAGATGGGGATGACGCGCAAAAAAAGACCACGACTTACAAAGAACAAGACCCGGCCAAAGTAACGCATTATTTGACACAGCTGGCCGGATTTTCCGACTACCAACGTGTTTATTTGGATAAAACAGGATTTGACCGCTACCTGTTCCGTCCCTATGCCCGCAGTCCGAAAGGGCAAATAGTGAAAGCGCAGATAAGTGGAAAAAGATACCGACGCTTATCTCCGGTGTCCGCACAAGTCGGCAACCGGCTGATTGCTCCGATGGTTTATCAAAATACGATGACCGGCGTCTTTTTTGAAGCGTGGTTTCAACAATGCCTGCTGCCCGCATTGACTCGAAAATCGGTGATTATTTTAGATAATGCACGATTTCACCGTATGGGTGTCTTACGGGAAATGGCGGAAAAATTGGGACATAAGGTATTGCCTCTTGCACCTTATTCACCTGAGCTCAACCCGATTGAGAAGGTGTGGGCGGATATTAAGCGGTATCTGCGAACCGTATTGTCTGATTACGCCCGATTTGACGATGCGATAATGTCCTATTTTGATTTTAATTAACTATACATCCATCAGGCCGTCTGAAAAGACTCTCTCTTACCATTTTAATGAACTATCCGATTACACGCAAAAACCCTATTTATTTTCATTTGACACCAAACAATAAAATCATATCGATATAGACGTTTGGGGCAGTTTGACGGTTTCAGGTAAAATAACGCCAAATTCATCAACCGTTCAGAAAGCCGCCGCCATGTATTCACTCGTCCGTCCCATCCTGTTTCGCTTCGATGCAGAAAAGGCCCATCATTTCACGCTCAACAGTTTGCGTTCTATCGAAAAACTCGGCCTGCTGCCCAAAGTGGACAGCCACACCCGACCAACCGAGCTGATGGGCTTGCAGCTGCCCAATCCGGTCGGTTTGGCGGCAGGTTTGGACAAAAACGGCGAGTGTATCGATGCGTTTGCCGCTTTGGGTTTCGGCTTTATCGAAATCGGCACGGTCACGCCCAAGCCGCAGCCGGGCAATCCGCAGCCGCGCCTTTTCCGCGTTCCCGAACACCAAGGCATCATCAACCGCATGGGTTTCAACAACCACGGTATCGACGCGATGATCCGCAACATTGAAAACAGCCGCTTTAAAGGCATTTTGGGCATCAATATCGGCAAAAATGCCGTTACGCCGATTGAAAACGCGGCCGACGATTATCTGATTTGCTTGGAAAAAGCCTACGCCCACGCAAGCTACATCACGGTCAATATTTCCTCCCCCAATACGAAAAACCTGCGCGCCTTGCAAGGCGGCGACGAGTTGAGCGCATTGTTGGAAGCCTTGAAAAACAAACAGGCGCAACTGGCGGCCGCGCATGGCAAATATGTGCCGTTAGCGGTCAAAATTGCGCCGGATTTGGACAAAGCGCAAATCGACGACATCGCCCATGTGGTCAAATCCGTGGAGATGGACGGCATCATTGCCACCAACACAACCATCGATAAATCAAGCTTGGGCAGCCATCCGCTCGCAGGCGAACAAGGCGGCTTGAGCGGCTTGCCCGTACGCGAGAAAAGCAATCAGGTGTTGAAACTTTTAGCGGAACGCATTGACGGCAAGCTGCCGATTATCGGCGTCGGCGGCATTATGAACGGCGCGGACGCGGCAGAAAAAATCCGCTTGGGCGCCAGTGCGGTTCAGGTGTACAGCGGTTTGATTTATCGCGGCCCTGAGTTGATTAAAGAGTGTTTGGCTGCGTTGAAATAATACTTTTCCAAAAATAAGGCCGTCTGAAAGATTTCAGACGGCCTTTTGATATGCTTTCATTCTTCAAACAGATTGCCTTGTGCCAATAAGGTTTTGACCGGTGCAAAATCGCGGCGGTGTTCCGGCAATACGCCGTATTGTTTCAACGCGGCCAAGTGTTGCGCCGTGCCGTAGCCTTTGTGGCGGTCAAACCCGTATTGCGGATAGCGTTTCGCCAATTCATACATTTCCGCATCACGCGCGGTTTTGGCTAAAACCGAAGCGGCAGAGATTTCGATGATTTTGCTGTCGCCTTTGACCACGGCTTCGGCAGGAACATTCAAATCTTTCGGCACGCGGTTGCCGTCTATCCATACTTTATCGGGTACGACCGACATCCCCTCGACTGCGCGCTTCATCGCGGCCATGGTTGCGTGCAGGATGTTCAGTTGCAGGATTTCGTCGGGGTCGGCAAAGGCAATGCTCCACGCAACCGCCTGTTCCTTAATCATCTGCGCCAACATATCGCGCTTTTTTTCGCTCAGTTTTTTTGAATCGGTCAAACCCGGCAGGTCAAAATGTTCCGGCAAAATCACTGCCGCCGCAAATACGCTGCCGACCAAAGGGCCGCGTCCCGCTTCATCCACGCCTGCGCTTAAAACCGTCGCCATTTCTTCACCGCCTGTCTGATTCAAAGCCGCCATTATATCCACTTGCGGCAGATAAAATCTGCAATAGGACAAGCCGTTTGGGAGCAGTTCAAATTTCATCTGCTTTACCAATCAGTTATAATTTATATCCCCACATACCCATACGTCTTACAACATGCCTGCCCAATCCGAACGCCTCCATTTTTCCGAACGCTGGCTCAACGCCTACGAACGCTACCGCTATCGCCGCCATATCCACGCCTTCCGCCTCGGCTTGGCAATCGTGTTTTCCACCCTGTTGGCCAAAGTCTTCCACCTGCAACACGGCGAGTGGATCGGCATGACCGTCTTTGTCGTCCTCGGCATGCTGCAATTCCAAGGCGCGATTTACTCCAAAGCAGTCGAACGCATGCTCGGCACGGCCATCGGTTTGGGCGTCGGTTTGGCCGTTTTATGGTTGAACCAGCATTATTTCCAAGACGGCGTTTTCTTCTATCTGATTATCGGAGCCGCCAGCGCAGTGGCCGGTTGGTCTGCGGTCGGCAAAAACGGCTATGTCGCCATGCTTGCCGGTTTGACCATGTGCATGCTCATCGGCGACAGCAGCCACCACTGGCTCGACAGCGGCCTGATGCGCGCCATGAACGTTTTAATTGGTGCCGCCATCGCCATTGCCGCCGCCAAACTCCTGCCCCTGCGCTCCACCCTGATGTGGCGCTTCATGCTTGCCGACAACCTCACCGACTGCGCCAAAATGATTGCCGAAATCAGCAACGGCAAGCGCATGACACGTGAGCGTTTGGAACAAAACATGATTAAAATGCGCAAAATCAACGCCCGCATGGTCAAAAGCCGCAGCCATCTGGCCGCCACATCCGGCGAAAGCCACATCAGCAACAATATGATGGAAGCCATGCAGCATGCCCACCGCAAAATCGTCACCACCACCGAGCTGCTCCTGACCACCGCCGCCAAACTGCGCGCGCCCACGCTCAACGAAAGCGAAATCCGCCTGCTCGACCGCCATTTCAACCAACTCCAACGCGAGCTGCGCCTGACCGTCCGCCTCATCAAAGGCCACTACGCCCGCCGTATCCGCATCGATACTTCGCTCAATACCGAACTAAGCAAACCGGCCGCCCGCCTGCATTACGACTGGCAAGGCTTCCTCTGGCTCAGTACCAATATGCGTAACGAAATCGCCGCATTGGTGATTCTGTTGCAACGTTCGCGCAATAAATGGTTAGACAAAAAAGAATTGCAACGCCTGAAAGAATACCTGCGCAACGATACCGATCCGGAGCAACAATAGGCCGTCTGAAAACACAAACTCTAAATAAAAGACAAAAGCGAATTAGCCGCCGATGACATCGGCCTTTCAATCAATCCAAGCAAAAATAAATGCCGCATAAAGCAAAATCCCCTGCGATTGCAGGGGATTTTTATATTTGGTTGCGGGAGCAGGATTCGAACCTACGACCTTCGGGTTATGAGCCCGACGAGCTACCATGCTGCTCCATCCCGCGTCAGAAGTTGTAACTATACGGAAAGACGGAATCGCTGTCAAGCGTTTTTGACAGAAAATGCGAAAAACGCCGCTTTACAAAAAACCGTCCGCATGGTTTAATTTTCGTTAATAAAGAAACAGGGGTGCTGCTTTCAAACCAAGCGGCTGAGAAATACCCTTTACACCCGAACAGGATAATACCTGCGTGGGGAGTTTCGGCAAATGTGATTTTAAACGGTTGATTGAAAATATCCACAAGGCCGTTTGAAAAAAGCAATGCTCCTGTTTCTATTTCATAACCGAGAAACAGGAGCAATTTTTTATGACTACCACTAAAAAAACCGGCGATGAGGCGCGCCGTCTTTCCGACTTAAGCGAAGACATCGGCATCCGCTTCCAATATCCCAATTCCGACCGCGTCTATATTTCGGGCAGCCGCGCCGACATCCGCGTGCCTTTGCGCGAAATCCGTCAGGATGACACCTACACGGCGCAAGGTACGGAAGCCAATCCGCCAATTCCGGTGTATGACACCAGCGGCGCATACGGCGATCCGGCGGCACACATCGATCTGAAACAAGGTTTGCCACACGTCCGCACCGCATGGCTGGAGGAACGCGGCGATACCGAAATCCTGCCCAAGCTTTCCAGCGAATACGGCACCGAACGCGCGCACGATCCGAAAACTGCCCATCTGCGTTTCAACCAAATCACCCGTCCGCGCCGCGCCAAAGCAGGCCGCAATGTAACCCAGCTCCACTACGCCCGCCAAGGCATCATCACGCCGGAAATGGAGTTTGTCGCCATACGCGAACGCATGAAGCTGGACGAGCTTTTCAGACGGCCTGAATACGCCAAGCTCTTGATACAGCACGCAGGGCAAAGTTTCGGCGCGAATATCCCAACCCATCCCGACCAAATCACGCCCGAATTTGTGCGCCAAGAAATCGCCGCCGGACGCGCGATTATCCCTGCCAACATCAACCACCCCGAACTCGAACCGATGATTATCGGCCGCAACTTCCGTGTCAAAATCAACGGCAACTTGGGCAACTCCGCCGTAACTTCCAGCCTGACCGAAGAAGTCGAAAAAATGGTGTGGTCGCTGCGTTGGGGCGCGGACACGATTATGGACTTATCCACAGGCGCGCACATCCACGAAACGCGCGAATGGATTATCCGCAACGCGCCCGTCCCCATCGGCACGGTGCCGATTTACCAAGCTTTAGAAAAAACCGGCGGCATCGCCGAAGATCTATCTTGGAATTTGGTGCGCGACACCTTAATCGAGCAGGCAGAACAAGGCGTAGATTATTTCACCCTTCACGCAGGCGTATTGCTGCGCTATGTGCCGATGACGGCCGACCGCCTCACCGGCATCGTATCGCGCGGCGGCTCCATCATGGCGAAATGGTGCCTTGCCCATCATCAGGAAAACTTCCTCTACACGCATTTCGACGAAATCTGCGAAATCATGAAAGCCTACGACGTCTCGTTCAGCCTCGGCGACGGACTGCGCCCCGGCTGCATTGCCGATGCCAACGACGACTCCCAATTCGCCGAGCTGCACACCTTGGGAGAATTGACCGCCAAAGCATGGGAACACGACGTCCAAGTCATGATCGAAGGTCCAGGCCATGTACCGTTGCAACGCGTCAAAGAAAATATGACCGAAGAGCTGCAACATTGCTTTGAAGCGCCTTTCTACACCCTCGGCCCACTCGTTACCGACATCGCCCCCGGTTACGACCACATCACCTCGGGCATAGGCGCGACCAACATCGGCTGGTACGGCACAGCCATGCTCTGCTACGTTACCCCGAAAGAGCATCTCGGCCTGCCCGACAAAGAAGACGTGCGTACCGGCATCATCACCTACAAACTCGCCGCCCATGCCGCCGACCTCGCCAAAGGCTGGCCGGGTGCACAGTTGCGCGACAACGCCCTGAGCAAGGCGCGTTTCGAGTTCCGCTGGCGCGACCAATTCCGCTTAAGCCTCGACCCCGAACGCGCCGAAAGCTTCCACGACGAAACCCTGCCCGCCGAAGGCGCGAAAATCGCCCACTTCTGCTCGATGTGCGGCCCCAAATTCTGCTCGATGAAAATTACGCAGGAAGTGCGCGACTACGCCGACAAGCAAAAAGCCCAACAGCAAGGCATGGAAGAAAAAGCGATTGAGTTCGTCAAAAAAGGAGCGAAGCTTTACAGTTAAAACGTAAAGCAAAAAAAGGCCGTCTGAAAATGTTTCAGACGGCCTTTTTAACGAATAGTCTTTAAACGCCCTCCGGCTGTTTATTTTTCCACCCTGCGAAAATGGTGCGGACGGAAACCCAGCGCGGCGAGGGAAACAAAGTAGAGGCCGCCACCCAAGGCAATCAGGACGCAGAGTTGGCCTGCTTTTTTAAAGCCGCCGACGTGTACCCATTCAAACGGCAGATAATATTGCGCCAGCCACAAACCGCCGCCCATGACGACCAAAGAGATGACCATTTTGACCAAAAACGCAGCCCAACCTTTGCCGGGGCGGTAGATGCCGTGTTTGCGCAAAAGAAAAAACAGCAAACCTGCATTCAGACACGCGCCCAAACCGATAGCGAGGGACAGGCCGACGTGTTTGAGCGGCGAAATGAAGGCGAGGTTCATCAACTGTGTGCAAATCAGCGTGAAAATAGCGACCTTAACAGGAGTTTTGATGTTTTGGCGGGAATAGAAACCGGGTGCCAACACTTTAATCATAATCAGACCGATCAAGCCGAAGGAATAGGCAATCAGCGCGTATTGGGTCATTTGCGCGTCGTGCAGCGTAAACTCTCGGTACATGAACAAGGTCGTAACCAGAGGGAAAGACAACACGGCAAGTCCAACAGCGGCAGGCAGGGTCAGCAGCATGCACAGTCGCAAACCCCAGTCGAGCAGGCCGGAAAACTGCTCGGTATCCTGACTGGCGGCGTGTTTAGACAAGGTAGGCAGCAAGATTGTACCGAGTGCCACGCCCAAAACACCGGTAGGCAATTCCATCAGTCGGTCGGCGTAATACATCCACGACACACTGCCGGACTGCAAAAATGAGGCAAAAATGGTGTTAATAACCAAGGAAATCTGCGCCACGCTCACGCCCAAAATAGCCGGAGCCATCTGTTTCATCACGCGGTTGACCGCTGCGTCTTTAAAGCTGAGTTTGGGCATTTTCAAGAAGCCCAGTTTCGCCAACCAAGGCAGTTGGAACACCAGCTGCAACACGCCGCCGACAAATACCGCCCACGCCAAAGCCATAACAGGCGGATCGAAATACGGTACGAAGAACAGGGAAAAGACGATAAAGGAGATGTTCAAAAAAGTCGGCGTAAAGGCGGGAATACCGAATTTATGATAGGAGTTGAGTATCGAGCCGACAAAAGACGACAAGGAAATCAAAAAGATATAAGGAAACGTTACCCGCAGCAGGTCGATGGAGAGCTGAAACTTATCGGCATCTTTGGCAAAACCGGGCGCGGAAACATAAATCACCCACGGCGCGGCAAGTATGCCCAGCGCGGTAACGATGACCAACACAAACGACAACATACCGGCCACATGACGCACAAACGCCTGCGTGGCTTCGGGCGAGCGGGTTTCTTTGTATTCCGCCAAAATCGGTACGAAGGCTTGGGCAAATGCGCCCTCTGCAAACACGCGCCGCAATAGGTTGGGCAGTTTAAACGCGACAAAAAACGCATCTGTCGCCATGCCTGCACCAAACGCACGGGCGATAATCGTATCGCGCACAAAGCCTAAAATGCGCGACACCATCGTCAGGCTGCCAACCTTGGCCAAGGCTCCCAATAAATTCATGTATTTTCCTTACTTGTCTTTCAGGCCGTCTGAAAATCTGGCTTCTTCCAATACTGCCGCCGCCGCCAATGCCGCCGTATCTTTTTTCAACAGCAGATGCAAGGCATGGAAATCCTGTTCCAATGCGGCCACGACTTCAGGGCGGTCATACCAGTCTGCCACGGCCTGCGCCAGTTTTTCAGGGACGGCGTCGTGTTGCAGCAGCTCGGGAACGGCGGCTTTACCCAACAGAATATTGGGCAAACCGACATGCGGCACTTTGATTTTGTTTTTCACATACGCATAAGTCAGCGGCGAAATTTTGTAGCTGATGACCATAGGCCGCTTGCACAAGGCCACTTCCAAAGTCGCCGTACCGCTGGTAACCAATACCACGTCGGCAGCGGTGCAAACCGTATCCGACTGCTTCTCGGTCAACGTAATGGGAAGGGTGGCAAATTCAGGCTGCGCCAAAATTTCGCTAATGCGTTTGCGCGTTGCGGCCGTCGCCACCGGCAGCAAAAACTGCGCCTGCGGATAACGTTTCAGCAGCAATAAGGCCGTCTGAAAAAACACCGCCGCCATGTAATCGATTTCGCTCACACGGCTGCCGGGCAATATGGCAAACACGGGCACGTCCGCAGGCACGCCCAGCTTCTGCCGCGCCGCCGCCCTATCCGCTTCCACCGGCATGGTTTGCGCCATCGGATGGCCGACAAATTCGGCCTTACCTCCGGCATCAATATAAAGCTGTGGCTCCATCGGAAACAGGCACAACACGCGGTTGACCTGATGCACGATTTTATTGACCCGTTCGCGTCGCCACGCCCAAACCGACGGGCTGACGTAATGAATGGTATGAATGCCTGCCTGCTTGAGTTTTTCCGCCACGCCGAGATTGAAGTCCGGCGCATCGATGCCGATAAACACATCCGGCTTGAGGCGGATTAAATCGTTCACCAGCCCTTTGCGGATTTTCAAAATCTGCGGCAGGCGTTTGATGACCTCAACAAAACCGCGCACCGCCAGCTTTTCCTGATCGTACAAACTCTCGAAACCCTCCGCCTTCATGCGCTCGCCGCCGATGCCGGTAAACCGCGCGTTCGGGCAACGCGCCTTAATGGCACGGATTAAATGTGCGCCGAGCAAGTCGCCGGAAGCTTCGCCGACGCTGATGGCGATAAGGGGGGAAGAATTGGGGTTCATGTTGTTGAGGTTCGGAAGCTAAAAGATTTTGAGGCAGACATTTGCCCGCCCGTTTTCAGACGGAATCGGCAGCAAACGGACAGGAAACCTGCCCCGCTGATCGGATTTTTGCAATCCAAAGGCCGTCTGAAAAAGTTTCAGACGGCCTTCAATCCATCAATCAACGGATAATGCCGCGTGTGGATTGTGCAAAAAAGTCTTTAAATACCGCCAATTCGCTTTGGGTTTCGGCGCGTTTCAGAATGTCCGCCTTGGCCTCTTCAAACGGAATGCCACGATGGTAAATGGTTTTATACGCATCTTTGACGGAGGCAATCTGTTCGGCGGTAAAACCGTTGCGGCGCATACCTTCGCTGTTGAGGCCGGCCGGTTCGGCGCGGTAGCCTGCAGCCATAAAGTACGGCGGTACGTCTTTGTGTACGCCGGCGGCAAACGCGGTCATGGCGTAGTCGCCAATTTGGCAGAATTGGAACACCAGTGTGTAGCCGCCCAAGACGACGTAGTCGCCGATGGTAACGTGGCCTGCAAGTGAGGCGTTGTTGGCGAAGATGGTATGGTTGCCGACCACGCAGTCATGGGCGAGGTGGCAGTAGGCCATAATCCAGTTGTCGTCGCCGATACGGGTTTCGCCGATGCCGGTAACCGTACCAAGGTTGAAGGTGGTGAATTCGCGGATGGTGTTGCCGTTGCCGATAATCAGCTTGGTCGGCTCGTCGCGGTATTTTTTGTCCTGCGGGATTTCGCCAAGGCTGGCAAATTGGAAAATGCGGTTGTTTTCACCGATGGTCGTATGGCCGTTGATGACGACGTGTGGGCCGATTTCGGTATTCGCACCGATTTGCACATTGGGGCCGATGATGCTGTATGGGCCGACTTTGACACTGGAGTCGAGTTCGGCTTTAGGGTCGATGACGGCGGTCGGATGGATAAGGGTCATGCTGTCTCCTTGCTGTCTGATACAGGTATTGCCTGTAAGATGCCGTCTGAACTTTCAGACGGCCTGTCCCATTTTTACACCACTCGTTTGGCGCACATAATCACGGCTTCAACGGCAACTTGACCGTCAACTTTGGCAACGGCGTTGAATTTGCCGATACCGCGTTTGTTGGTCAACAGCTCGACTTCAAAAACCAGTTGGTCGCCGGGGATGACTTGGCGTTTGAAACGGGCGTCGTCGATACCGGCGAAGAAGAAGAATTCGTTTTCTTTGCGGCCGCCTTCGCTGAGGATGGCGAGAGTGCCGCACGCTTGCGCCATGGCTTCGATAATCAGCACACCGGGCATCACGGGCAGGTCGGGAAAGTGGCCTTGGAACTGCGGCTCGTTCATGGTGACGTTTTTAATCGCAGTCAGGGTTTTCATCGGTTCAAACGCAGTAATGCGGTCGAGTTGCAAAAACGGATAACGGTGTGGGATAAGTTTTTGAATGTCTTTGGCTTCGATCGGGAGTTGTACGTCCATGATGTTCGTCTTTCCTTGTTTGTATTGGGTTTAAACGTATTCGGATGCGGGGCGCGGACTGTTTGCGCCGCCGTTAGGCTTCGTCGCTGTCGGCAAGCTGTTTTTCCAGAGTTTTGAGGCGTTTGTTCATTTCGCTCAAACGGTGGATATAAACGGCATTGCGTGCCCAGTCTTTGTAGCCCGACATCGGGAAAATACCGGCCAGATGCTGGCCGCTTTCGGTAATGCTGTGGGTGACGGATGTTCCGCCGCCGATGGTGGTTTTATCGGCGATTTCGATGTGTCCGACCGTGCCGACGCCGCCGCCGATAATACAATAATTGCCGATGGTGACGCTGCCGGAAATGCCGGTTTTGGCGGCGATAACGGTATGCGAACCGATTTTGCAGTTGTGGCCGATTTGGACTTGGTTGTCGATTTTGGTGCCGTTGCCGACGGTCGTGTCGCTCATTGCGCCGCGGTCGATATTGGTGTTCGAACCGATTTCCACATCATCACCCAGCGTGACGGCGCCGGTTTGCGGGATTTTGAACCATGAATCGCCGGCAAAGGCCAAGCCGAAACCGTCCGCACCGATGACGGCGCCGCTGTGGATTTCGACACGGTTGCCCAAAGTGCAGCCGTAATAGATGACAGCGTTGGGATGCAGCACGACTTCATCGCCCAACGTGCAATCGTGTTGGACAACGGCATTGGCTAAAATACGGCAGCCTTCGCCCAATACGGCATTCGCGCCGATATAGGCATTCGCGCCAATTTCGCAGCTTGCCGGCACTTTGGCGCTTGCCTCGACAACGGCAGTCGGATGTACGCCGCCCTGTGCTTTGACAATCGGCGAGAACAATCGTGCCACTTTGGCAAAATAAAGATAAGGATCGGCAGCCACAATCAGGTTGCGACCTGCAAATTCGTCTGCGGCTTTCGGCGACACAATCACTGCGCCTGCCTGGCTGTCGTGTACTTCGGCTTTGTATTTCGGGTTGGCCAAAAAGCTGATGTGTTCCGTCTGCGCCTGATCCAACGGACGGACGGCGGTAATGGCGATGTCTTCGCCTTTCCATTCTCCACCGAGCTGGGAAACGATTTGGGACAGGGTGTATGCTTGTGAAGTCATGATAATCTGCCGTCAAGATGTCAGGCCGTCTGAAAGATGCCGGTTTGGGTTTCAGACGGCCTTAGGTTTGTCTGTATGGTTACATTCGCTGCCGAGCAGGGTCAGTGAGCGTTTAGGGCTTTGATAACGCTGTCGGTAATGTCGTAGCGGCCGTTGACGTAAATCACGTCCTGCAAGATGAAGTCGTAACCTTCGCGCTTGGCCAAATCGACAATGACGCGGTTGGCATTTTGCTGGAGCGCGGCGAATTCTTCATTGCGGCGTAGGTTGTAGTCTTCAGCCAACTCAGCCTGCTGCTTGCGGAATTTCTGTACCAGATTGCGCCATTTTTGGGTTTCCGCTTCCCTTTGGCTGTCGCTGAGCTTGTCGCCGCTCAGTTTTCGCTCCAAAGCCTCGCCTTCCTGCTGCAGCTTTTGCAAGGCGGTTTGACGGCTTTTGAACTCTTTTTCCAAAGTCATCTGAATGCTTTGCGCCTGCTTGGATTCCTGATAAACGCGCTCGGTATTGATAAAACCGATTTTCTGCACGCCATCCGCCGCCGCTTGCGGCAACAGCACGAAACCCGGCAGGGCTACGGCGAGGACACGGAGGGTGTCGGCTATTTTACTCATGATAAAAATCCTTGCTTGAAAACAAACGGGCGGTTTGCAATAAGCTTACCGCCAATCTGCCATGAGGCCGTCTGAAACGGACAAACCGGGTTTCAGACGGCCTAAACATCATCAGAATGTCGTACCGAGTTGGAATTGGAAGCGTTGGATTTCGTCGCCTTCTTTTTTCTTAATCGGGTAAGCATAACTGAACTTCATCGGACCCAGCGGAGAGAGCCAGGTCACGGCAGCACCGGCAGAGTAACGCAATTCGTTTTTGAATGTCGATTTGTGCGTTGTGCCTACGCCGTACACGTTTTGGGACACGCCATTGGAATTGCTGCTGCTGCCGTCGTTGTAGGTTTTGCCGTCCCACACGCTGCCCGCATCGGCAAACAGGCTCAGACGGACGGTACGCGAATCTTTAATACCCGGCATCGGGAAGAGCAACTCTGCGGAAACGTTGGCTTTTTTGTTACCGCCGTAGCTGATCTTCTCGCCGTATTCGTCATAGACTTTCGGGCCCAGCGTACCGCTTTCAAAGCCACGGACAGAGCCTAAGCCGCCGCCGTAGAAGTTTTCAAAGAACGGCATGGTTTTGGTTTTGCCGTAGCCGTTGCCATAACCGACTTCGCCACCCAGCATCAACGTGAAATCTTTGCTCAACGGGAAGAACCAGGTTTGGTTGTGGGTCAGGGTGTAGTATTGCAGGTCGCTGCCCGGCAGGGCGATTTCGCCGTTTACGCCAGTCAGGTAACCGCGGGTCGGCCACAAGGCATTGTCGGTTTTGTTGCGGCCCCAGCCGATGGTACCTTTGTACAACCAGCCTTTGAAGTTACCCACGCCACTACCGTCGCCTTTACCGTATTGATTGATAAAGTCGGCATAGCGTTTAGGCGCGCCTTTGTAGGTATTCACGGTCAAGCGTTCTGCGGCCAAACCGAAGTTCACACGGTCATATTCGGTAACCGGAATACCGATACGCAAACCGCCGCCGAAAGTCGTGGTTTTATATTGTTTCGTGCTGGAAGAAGCTTTACGCGGGTCGTAAGACTTGCCGTAAAGGTCGTAGCCCAAACTTACGCCGTCCGGTGTGAAGTATGGGTCGGTAAACGACAACGAGCCGTTTACTGTGGTTTTACTGCGGGAAGCGCGCAGGGCAACGGATTTACCCGTACCGAACAGGTTGTCTTGAGCCACACCGGCAGACATTACCAAACCGGTATCCTGAACCCAGCCTGCGCTCAAGTCGAGCGAGCCGGTTGAACGTTCGGTCAGGCTCATGTTCAGGTCAACTTGGTCAGGCGTATTGGCCACAGGAACGGCATCAAATTGAACGTTGTCGAAGTAGCCCAACAACTCGACGCGCTCTTTAGAACGTTGCAGTTTGGCAGAATCGTAAGGCGCCGATTCCATTTGGCGCAACTCGCGGCGGATGACTTCGTCACGGGTTTTGTTGTTGCCGGTAATATTGATTTCGTTTACATAGATTTTGCGGCCCGGTTGAACGGCCAACACAAAATCAACGGTATGCGTTTCTGCATTTGGAATCGGTTGGACATTGATTTCGCTGAATGCGTAACCTGCCTGACCCATGCGGTTTTGGATGGCTTCGAGCGAGTTGGACATTTGCGCGCGCTCATACCATTTGCCCGGCTTCATGGTCAGCAGTTTTTCCAAATCTTCTTTCGGCACTTCCAGCGTATCGCCTTCGATGCGTACATTGCCCCAACGGAAGCGGTCGCCTTCGCTGACGATTACTTTAATGGTTTGCTTGGTTTTGTCTTCGTTGGTTTGGATATCGGTATCCAAAATGCGGAAGTTGAAGTAGCCGTTGTTTTGATAGAAATTGGTAATTTTTTCCATGTCCTGAGCAAATTTTTGCTCATTGAACTGGTTGCTCTTAGTGATCCAAGTCCACATGCCGCCTTCGCTCAGGGACATTTGTTTCATCAGACGGCGGTCGGAATAAACTTCGTTGCCTTCAAATGAAATATCGGTAATCTTGGTAGATTTGCCCTCTTCGATAGCAATATCGATAGACACGCGGTTGCGGGCGAGTTTGGTTACGGTCGGAGTGATTTGGACAGACTGTTTACCACGGCTCAAATACTCTTCTTTCAAACTGGCAACGGCTTGGTTCAGCGTTGCTTGGTTGAAGTATTGGGATTGCGCCAAACCAAATGCTTCAAGGTTTTTCTTGATGGCATCGTTTTGCAGCATTTTCGCGCCGGTAATATTGAGCGAGCTGATGGTCGGACGCTCGATAACGGTCAGCAGGACTTGATTGTCCATGGTCTCGACACGTACGTCGTCAAAGAAACCGGTTGCGTAGAGTTTTTTGATGATTTCTTCACTGCGCGCATCATTGAAATTATCACCGACTTTAACGGGCAGGTAGTTGAAGACGGTACTCGGCTCGGTGCGTTGCAGGCCTTCGACGCGGATGTCCTGAATGGTAAAGTCAGCCAATGCCAGTGGAGACAGGCTCAATACCATTAAAGCGGAAGCAATCTGGTTCAGTTTCATAAATTATCCAAACAAACGGTTGATGTCATTAAAGAAAGCCACAGCCATCATCAAAAGCATAGCTGCCAGTCCGAAGCGCAGGCCGACTGCCTGTATGCGCTCGCTCAAAGGCTTTCCGCGTATCCATTCGGCGGTATAGAAAACCAAATGTCCGCCGTCTAAAACGGGCACGGGCAAAAGGTTCAACACGCCTAAGCTGATGCTGACCAAGGCCAGAAATTCGAGGTAGCTCTGCAATCCGAGTTTGGCGGATTGTCCGGCGACATCGGCAATGGTCAAGGGGCCGGAAATATAGTTCAAAGAGGCATTGCCTGTAACCAGTTTTCCGAAAAATTTGAGGGTTGTCCACGAATAGTTGACGGTTTTGTTCCAACCCAATTCAAAGGCTTGGGCAATGGAAGGTGTATAACGGTAGCGGATGGTTTTATCCCACTCTTTATCCGCCTGGGCGGCAAGCCCTGCTCTACCCACCAGCACGCCTGCCGACTGCTCGACGCTGTCCGGCCGGATAGCGGTCGCCAGTATTTTACCGTCGCGCTCGTAAGTCAGTTCGATTCGTTTGCCGGGACTGGCGCGGAAGAGTTCCGTCCATGCCTGCCAGCTTTCGATGGGTTTTCCATCGGCGGTCAGCAGTTTGTCGTTTTCCTTCAAACCTGCTTTTTCGGCCGGACTTTTGGCCAAGACTTTGCCGATGCGGTTAGTAATTCTAAAAGGCAAAAGGCCGATGTTGCCTTGGCTTTTCGCAACTTTACCTGCTTCAGGCGTGCCGGCGGCATCAATTATGCGGATGGCTTGGGTATTTGAGGCCGTCTGAACAGCGACTTTTACAGGACCGGCTTCAAGGTTTAACACCATCTCGGTTTGCGCATCGCTCCAGTCTTTAACGGCGATTCCGTTGACCGATACAATTTTATCGCCTGCCTGAAAACCTGCTTTGGCGGCAATACTGGCAGGCTCGACCATGCCGACATAGGGGCGCAACTCGGTTACGCCGAAGGAAAAGCTCAAACCGTAAAGCAAAACGGCCAAAATCAAATTGGTCAAAGGACCGGCGGCGACAATGGCGATGCGCTTGGCCGGATGCTGCTTGTCAAAGGCGTACGGCAAATCTGCTTCTGCCACCTCGCCTTCGCGCGTATCGACCATTTTAACGTAACCGCCCAGCGGAATCGGGGCAAGACACCACTCGGTATCGCCGCGTTTTCGGGTGAAAAAGGGCTTACCGAAGCCGATGGAAAAGCGCACGACTTTAACGCCGCACCAGCGGGCAACAATATAGTGTCCGAACTCATGCAGGCTGACCAAAATCAGAATGGCGACGATAAAGGCTAAAAAGGTTTGCAAAAAAATCCCCTGAGTGGAATGTGATAATCAACGGATAAGGCCGTCTGAAAACCGATTATAAAGGCAGTTGTTCCATTTTGTCTGCCTAAATGCCAAGCGGTTGACGTTTCAGACAGCCTGTCATTGAAGCTTTATTGTTTGCCGATAAAGGCTTCTGCCTGTCTGCGTGTTTGTGCGTCTTGCGCCAGCAGGCCTTCGATATCGTGACGGCCGTCTGAAAAATCTTGGGCAAGGCAGTGGGCAATGACTTTGGCAATATCGGTAAACTTGATGCGTTTATCTAAAAAAGCGGCCACGGCAACTTCGTTTGCGGCGTTCAACACGCAAGGCGCGGCACCGCCTGCATTCATGGCCTGATAGGCAAGTTTCAGACATGGGAAACGGTCAAAGTCGGGCTTTTGGAAGGTCAATGCGGACAATGCGCCGAAATCCAGCTCGCCCACGCCGGAATCGATGCGTTCGGGCAGACCCAAGCAATAAGCAATCGGCGTACGCATATCAGGATTACCCAACTGCGCCAATACCGAACCATCTCGATAACGCACCATGCTGTGTATCACGGATTGCGGATGAATGACGACTTCCAGTTTTTCCGGCGGACAGTTAAACAGCCAATGCGCCTCAATCAACTCCAAGCCCTTATTCATCATTGACGCGGAATCGACGGAAATTTTGCGCCCCATGCTCCAATTCGGATGCTTGACCGCCTGCTCGGGCGTAATGCTGTCAAATGTACTTAAATCGGTGTTAAGGAAGGGGCCGCCCGACGCGGTCAGGATAATCGAATTGATACCGTGCTCATTCAGACGGCCTGTGTAATCCCTTGGCAATACTTGGAAGATGGCATTGTGTTCGCTGTCAATCGGCAAGACGGTGGCGCTGTTTTGACGGGCGGTTTCCATGAACAATGCGCCGGAAACCACCAGCGTTTCTTTGTTTGCCAGATAAATGGTTTTGCCCTTTTGAGCGGCGGCCAAAGCCGACGGCAAACCGGCCGCGCCGACAATGGCACACATCACGCCGCTGACTTCATCGGCAGAAGCGACATCAATCAGGGCTTGAGAACCATATAAAACCTGCGTATCGATGCCTTCTTGTTTGAGTTTCTTTTCCAGCTCGGCCGCATGGCCGGCATCGCCGACCACGGCATATTCCGGGCGAAACTGTTTACATTGCGCTACCAGCTTGTCCACCTGCCTATGCCCTGCCAGCGCGAACACGCGGAATTTCTCGGGATGGCGGGAGACAACGTCTAAAGTGCTTTCGCCTATGCTGCCGGTACTGCCTAATATGGTCAGAACTTGTTGTGTCATGGTGTGTTCTTTATGTACTGTGCAAACGGTATTCATTGTGTTTGAAATAGATTTCTTTGCCGTTTTCAATTTTCAGACGGCCTTTTGCCTCCCAGCTGAAAAGGCCGTCTGAAAGAATTACTCAATGCCGTATTCGATGGTAACAACCAGTCGGACCTGTTTGCCGACGGTGCTTTTATCGTAAGAGCCGCCGTACTCGTCATCCTCGCTGCTGCCGGTGTCGGCATAGATGTTGAACGAACCTTGCGAAGCAGAACGCATGGCGCCCACTTTGCCGCCGCCGGTTTTGGCAAATTCGGCCGCGCGTTTCTGCGCGTCCTCAGTCGCCTGCGTGATCAAATCACGTTTGATGGTTTCTAAATTGCCCAGCAAATATTGCGGATTGTCGAAGCGGATAAATTCGTTTTGCGCACGAAAATTCAAAATGGCGCGCTGGGCGGCTTGAATTTTGTCCAGTTTTTTGGTGTTGACCACAATATTGAGGTCGCCATCGTAGCCGTTGGGCGTGCGGGTTACGTTGCCCAGTTCATCACGGGTTTCATTGAAAACGCGCGACACTTCGGGCAGACCCACTTTCATTTCAGCCGCCGCAAAGCCTTGCTCGCCCAAAAATTTAGACAGCTTCTTGCGTCTTGCCGTCAGCAAATCCAAAACTTCCTGGTAGCTCTCGCCGTGCGCATTTACGCCCGTATTCCACGTTGCGCTGTCAGATTGGAAGTTTTTCTCCGCCAAACCTTTTACGGTAATTGTCCCCGGTTGGCGCAGATTCTTAAACTGCACACCCAAAATAAACGCCGCAGCCATCAATCCCAGTGCCAACAATACGCCCAAGATCGATAAAGATGAAATCTGTTTTTGTTCGGACATAATCAGCTCCCCCAACCATGTGAGACAGGCGGTTTAAAACAAATATACAAAGGCGGCATAAATGCTGATAACGGCAATCAGGCTGTCCACACGGTCGAACACGCCGCCGTGTCCCGGCAACAGATTGCTGCTGTCTTTGATACTGGCAGCACGTTTGAGCCAGCTTTCCAGCAAATCGCCACACACGCTGACAACGGTCAGAATCAAGCCGATCAAAATAGTTTTGAACCAACCGGCTTCAAAGGCTAGCCAACCGGCTTTCCATACGATGGTCATGTACACGGCAACGCACAATGCGCCACCGATCGCACCTTCCCAGCTTTTACCCGGGCTGATGGTCGGCGCAATTTTACGCTTGCCAAACGATTTGCCGCAGAAATACGCGCCAATATCGGCCACCCACACCAAACCCATAATTGCCAATAAAGACAGCGCGTCTTCAGGCTGAGGACGCAGGTAAACCAGTGCGAACCAAAACGGCATCACCAACAACCAACCGACCGTGTAAGCCTGCCAGCCGCCGTTTAACTTCCATTTCGCTTTCAGCCACCAAGGCATGACAATCAGCCAAAACGCCAATACGACATACCAAACCAAATCAGGCAACTGCCAACCGCCGGCATAGGCAATCACACCAAACACCAGCGTTGAAGCCAAATAATGATTGATTTTCAGCTTGTCCAAGCCGCTCATGCGGGCATATTCCCACAAAGTCAGCATAGCAATCAGGCCGCAAAACGCTGCCCACAGCCACATAGGCGCATAAAACAGCATACCCAGCATCAGCGGCAAAAGCCACAGCGCAGTCAAAATCCGTTGTTTCAACATAGTTCTCAACCCCGTTGCTGCTCAACCGGCAGCTGTTCGGAAGTCCGCCCGAAGCGGCGTTCCCGTTTTTGAAACGAAGCAATCGCCTCGTTTAGCGATTTCTCATTAAAATCAGGCCACAGCGTATCCGTAAAATACAATTCCGCGTACGCCATCTGCCACAGCAGGAAATTGCTGATGCGCGTCTCGCCGCCGGTGCGGATAAACAAATCCGGCTCGGGTGCATCGCCCAACATCAAATAGCGCGACAACGCCTCTTCCGTAATCTCAGCTACACCCTCGGCAATCAACTGATTTGCCGCCTGCAAAATATCCCAGCGGCCGCCATAATCGGCAGCAATGCTCAAAGTTAAACCAGTATTGTTTGCCGTCAACGCCTCTGCCGCCTCAATCCCCTTCAGGATTTCAGCATTAAACCGCTCACGGCTACCGATGACCCTCAAGCGCATATTGTTATCGTGCAAACGGCGCACCTGCTTTTGCAAAGCCTGCAAAAACAGCCCCATCAGAAAAGAAACCTCTTCCTCGGGGCGTCGCCAGTTTTCAGTCGAAAAAGCAAACACGGTCAAATACTGCACACCCAGTTCAGCACAATGCTTCACCATGTTCTCCAGCGCATCCAAGCCGCGCTTATGCCCCATCACGCGGGGAAGAAAACGCTTCTTTGCCCAACGTCCGTTGCCGTCCATAATCACAGCAATATGTCGGGGGATGGCAGAGTGTTCCAAAATCGTCTGCGTACTGCTTTTCATGTCTGCCTTTCAGGGAGCAAACCGTCCAAAGACCGTCTGAACGGTTTGCACACAGGATTAAATCGCCATCAAATCTTCTTCTTTGGCAGCCAAGAGCTTATCTGCCTCAGCAATGTATTTGTCGGTCAACTTCTGAACCGCTTCCTCGCCACGGCGGGCTTCATCTTCAGAAATCTCTTTATCTTTCAACAATTTTTTAATGTGGTCGTTTGCATCACGGCGCACATTGCGGATAGACACACGGCCCTCTTCAGCCTCGCCGCGTACTACTTTGATCAAATCTTTACGGCGTTCCTCAGTCAGCATAGGCATAGGAACACGGATCAAATCACCGACAGAAGCAGGGTTTAGGCCCAAGTTGGAATCACGGATCGCTTTCTCAACTTTTGCAGCCATATTGCTCTCGAACGGTTTCACACCAATCGTACGCGCATCCAAAAGCGTCACGTTCGCCACTTGGCTCACAGGCACCATGCTGCCCCAGTATTCCACTTCCACTTGGTCGAGCAGGCCGGTATGCGCACGGCCGGTACGCACTTTAGCCAAATTGTCTTTCAATACTTCCAGAGAACGCTGCATTTTGCCTTCAGCTGTCTTTTGAATATCATTAATCATCTTATACTTTCAATTTCATAGGAATAAAACAGGATTAACCGAGAATAGTACCGTTAAACCGCCGCCACGACAAGGCTTTGCGCCCCAACAGCCTTGTTTTCTAACCGATATTTAACATCAAACAAAATAAAGGCCGTCTGAAAATTGAACTGCACCCCAAAAGTTGGACACATCCCCTCCAACTCACAAGGTGCAGTTTTTTTATGAGCAAATATACATTACACTTCAAATACCAAGCCGTACTCCACTA
>NZ_JBQCVL010000015.1:0-23145 GCF_051958425.1 Neisseria sp. P0013.S005
TGCCCGTTGGACAAAGAAAAACGGCCTCTACAAACTCGGTTACAAACAACATACCCGTACCGATGAGGAAGGCTATAGTGGATTAAATTTAAATCAGGACAAGGCGACGAAGCTGTAAGGTCGCGGCGGATTTGTCATAGTTTCGCGGAAATTTTGACACTTTTAAAAATATCAGCTGTGCCAAATAAATTGCAATTCAGAAGTGAAAACAAAAGCGACGATACCGTCGCTTTTTATTTTACCAATTACATATGACCAGCTCGCCGCTTGTTTTACCGGTTTTGTCTCTGCCAACCGTATAGGCAAGCTCAAGTTGTGTGATGCGGAAGTCTTTGAACAACTCCCTTATATCAGGATGGTCATTGATAGATAGCATGAATTTACCCTTGCTCTCCGCCATTGCTTTGGCCAGCAGCTCATACTGTGACCAATCGAATGCGTGGTCGTACCCTGCGGTTTGCCAGTACGGCGGGTCTGCGTAGAAGAAGGTATGCTCGCGGTCATATCGCTTAAAGCAACGATCCCACGATTCATTCTCTATATAAACACCTTTTAAACGGTCTTTAGCAGCCTTTAATTTAACCTCAATCTGAGACGCATCCCACGCTTTTGACGTGGTGGCTTTCCCGAAATGCTGGTGGACGGTTTTACCGCCGAAGGCGTTGTGCTGAAGGTAGAAGAAGCGAGCGGCACGTTGAATATCTGTCATGCATTCGGGCGGCGTGTTTTGCAGGCAGGAGAATGTTTCGCGGCTGGTAAGCGTCCACTCGAACTGACGGACGAACTCGTCGAAATGGTGTTGTACCACACGATAGAGATTGATGAGCTGTCCGTTGATATCGTTGAGTACCTCTACTTTTGCAGGAATCGGGCGCATAAAGAACAATGCTGCGCCCCCGGAAAACAACTCAACATAACAAGAATGCTCGGGGAACATGGGTAAAAGATGTTTTGCCAAACGACGTTTGCCACCCATCCAGGGGATAATAGGTAATGTCTGTTGCATTTTTTGCATCATATATACTCCTAAATTATGGCATTCGCGATGCTCTAAATCAGATTTAATATGACGCTCAAAGGCATTCTTTTGATTTATTAATTAGCTGGAAGAATTGATATTTTTACAACGAGCGCACTTTATTTGTACACAACCGCTGCCTTTTGCCAGCAATTTCCCACAAAACTTACAGCGTAATTCACGATAGATTTGCATTTGCATCCACTCCTGTATCAGATAGAATGCCTCGGTCTCTAGAGACTAAGGCGGTCTTAGAAGTCAATGCAGGTATGCTCTGCTTGGCTGGCGTAACAGTGTTGCTGCACTGTTACGTCGCCGTCCCACTTACTATTTAAAATCCTCCCCAAGGCCGCCTTATTCAGACGGCCTTTTATTTATATTTGCCTACAAATAGCTCAACTCTTTGGCTTTTGCGATGATACGTTCGGCGACTTTAGCCTCAACCGCCGGAAGCAGATGAGCACCGCCGTCCTGCGAGAGGGACAACGGCATTACGCCATCTGTTTGCGCTTTTTTATCCGCCTCGTTCGGCGTGAGGCCGCTATCTGTCCAAATCTGTTCAGATAAAATATATTGTTCAATATCAAAGACATTATTGCCATATTTAAGCTTGAGCCAATTATTAAATTGATCCTTGAGCTGATGTCGGTATGGGTGATTCTCTTTGGCCCAACCCGGCTTATTATCAGCCCATACAGTCAGGACAATATAACGCGGCGATTCTTTCGGCTGGACTTGTTGAATACATTTTTCAACATAGCTTTTGATTCGCTCTAAGACCGTCTGCCAGTTGCCGAGATTTGCGCCGTTAATATCATTCTTGGCCGTTGCCAACACACAAATACCATCGACACCGCCGCTGTTTTTCAGCCGTACAGTATATTTTTTACCCGGAACAACGCTATGAGCCTGGCTATCGCGCGGAATAACTTTAATATTGGCGGTTTGGCCTTCCATGACCGCTTCGATGTCATCGCCAATAATAACGACGGTAGAGTGCATACTGAAAGGCGTAACGCCTTCGCCGTAAACCAACTCGCCATCAACCATCACGTCATTCGCTTTTGCCGGAATAGTATCAACTTTAAAAGTAACTTCCACCGGACTGCCGTCCATCGACATCAAGGCATACGCAGCCAGGCTGCCGCCCTTTGCGTTGTTTACAACCGGCAGATTTTCGGCAGCGGCAACACTCACAGCCTGATCGCCGATACGAGCATTGGTGGAGTCGCCGAAGAAATTGAGGCTACGTTTCAATGCGGAAGGGGAAGAAGGAGGAGCTACCGGGCGTTCCGCCTCTTTCGGAGGAACAACAGGGCCGGACGGCATAACGGTATGACGCTCATGCTCGACCGGTGCGCCAATATATTGAATGCCGAATCGGTCGCCTTGCTGCAAGGTATCAGAAATATTTTCAGGTTTGGCGCAATAACGCAGGTCAATAATACAGTTGTGCGGCTGTACCAAAGCGTAGCCGTCCTGCTCATCGGTTAACGCGACTAATTTATTGTCACGCAAAGAGAAATTGACCCAATCACCGGCACGCGTACCCTCAGACACTTTGACCTTCACACGCGTCAAGGTAGTGGCTTCAAATTTTAAAATGTCGCCAATACCGACACCCAACACTTCAGTTCGCATAAAACATCCTCAAAATAATAATAATTATTTTAAGACGTTATACGAAAGCAACGCTTGGCTGTACTGCACTTAGCCTTATACGCTAAGCTCTAAAACAGTAGTATCGGGAGCCTGACCAAGGATACGGTTGCTCAAGACATCATAAAACACGCGCTGATTTAAAGCGGCTTGTCCGCTTAAAACAAGATTGCCGCCGCTTTGCGTTTGCGCCGCCCATGAGCCGCCGCCCAAATCGCCCGTTATTTTGGCGATGCCGCGCTGTTCGCGGTTGAGCAGTGCCGTCAGGTTTTGATACAGATTAGTCATTTTGTTATCCTCAACAAAAAGATAAAAGGCCGTCTGAACATGGCTTTCAGACGGCCTTTAAAGCATCTTTAAACCAGCTTTAATCACTCGTCAAAATAGCGGTCTATCGTTACATTTTGAGTCACGACAGGCGTGTCGTTTTCGATTTTAACCTCGACCGACACACCAACCACCACGCCTTGCCAGCTCCCCGAAGGCTCATTGATTTGCCAAATCTCGCCTAAATTCGCCATAGGAATGGCGTACTTATCCGATACCGGCAAAGACACCGTTTCGCGCTTATGAACGCCGGTCTCGCTTAAAGCGGCAATACCGGCGGCAAGCAAGACCGGCTGGTCGGTATAAAGTGCATTGGTCAGCGCGGAGGCACGCGGCTCGCGGTTGCTGCCGTTGCGGTACACGTCCGCGCCCTTGCCCTTGTTATGGCTCGGCCAAACATAAACCCCGTTGGCACGCTCCGATACATTGCGCTGACCGCTGATGCCGAAAATCACGCTGACAGGGACACTGACATCGGCAGGCGCATCGGGAACCTCCCAAGCAGCCTTTTTCCACTTAGGCTTAAAGCGGACAACAGGTCGGGCGCGGTCGCTCTCCACAAATCCCCCGGCGGCTTGAGCCAGCTCTTGCAAAACAGCAATCGGCGTTTTATCGGTCAACGAATACACATCTCCCGGAATCAACCAATCAACCATCGTCCAGCCGTCCAAATCCACACCTGTCGGGCGTAAAACCTCCGTTGCGATTTGTTGCGCATAAATCGGATTGCGGTATGTACCACGGCCTTTAGGCGCATAGTCCGCGCCCAAACGGGCGGTAACACTGCGGCCGGTTACCGTATAGCTCTTTTGTCCGAAGCGGCGGTTGTCGCTGTAATCTTCCGCGATGATGACAAAAGTATCCGCATTGATTTGCACCTCGATTTCGGCTTCCCGGCCTTTCGGGCGGACATCAGGATTAATCTTGGCGAAATCATCGGGCGAAACCGTCAAACTGCCTTGCCAGCAATAACCGGCAGTGTCCGTCGTAAAGGAAGCAGAAAACAGCCCAATCGGCTGGCCGTCGACCGTTGCCTTAATAATATTTTGCATGATATATCCGTCTAAAACAGGAGTGCTTACCGTATCAAAGCAGGCAAACGGCAGCGGAATATGGCGCGCATCGTGCGCAATCTTTTTGCGGTAAAACCGCAGGTGCAGACGGTTTGAAGGCGGGCGGATACCGCAAACATAAGTTTCCGGCACAGGCTCCGGCTCAACCGGAATCTCATAATATTCACAAGGCACAGCCAAAGCAGGCAGGCTTTGCGGATGCGCACATCGTGCCAATACCGCCGCCTCGCGCACCTCCGATACCAAACAATCGCCAACCGGCGCGTCATCGGAAAACACACTCTCCGAACACGCCGCCAAAGCCTCGCCAAGACCTGCCGACGAGCCGTCCGCATTACAGCCGCTTAAGAACAAATCATCGGGGAAAGCATCATGCAGACAGCCGTCCAGACCATCCATTCCGGCCTGCACCGCCTGCATACACCCGGCAACCCCGTCAGACAAGCCGACCGTTTCACGCAGGCAGCTTTCCAATTCAGGCATATCCGAAAAGGCCGTCTGAAAACAAGCCGCCTCCCCGACAGCCTCCGCCGTTATCCCCGACACTTGCGCAGCCATGCCGCCCAAATCATAACGACCGGACGCGCACGCCGCCTGCGTTGACACCGCCTGCTGCACAAAGCCCCACGCCCCCGAAACAGTCGCATAACCATCCGGAGGGCGGTACGGATTAGGCTTAGGCGGCGTATCGGGAATAATCTCGCCGCCATCCTCAATATGGCGTAAAGGCCGTCTGAAAGCCAACGGCAAGAGCCTGGACGACGGACGGGAGCCAATCGCCAAGCCGAAAGGCAAAGGAATACGCGCCGAATCAGCATAAATTTTGTCTTCGGACATTTCAGACGGCCTCAACCGCCGCCGTCACGCTCGACATAAGGCTTAATAAAATCATAAGAAACAGGCTCGTATTGCTTTTTATAATCCGTCGCCACCATCAAATACTCCTCGTCTTCCTTAAGCCGGTCGAAGCGGTAGCTGCCGTCTTCCGCGCTCCAAGTATCGGCAATGCAGTACATATTAGGCCGGGCAAACAGATAAATACGGCGCGAAGCCGGCTGGCCGCCCACCGTAACAATGCCCGTACCTTCGCCGGCAATATAGCCGTGGCCGCCGTATTTCCAGTGCGGCGACTTAACAGCACGGCTTCGCGCAATCCGGTTGACGATTTTGCCGCGCAGCTTGCCGCGTTTAACGGCAAGACGACTGCGGAAAACATAATTCGGCATGGCTTACAGCTCCCAGGCCGTGAGGTTTACCAAAAAAGAGCCACCGCCAATTGTATTGATATACATAAATCTGTCTTCGCTATCGTCTAAATTGTCGTAAACCGTTCCCATCGGAATAACGTCTGCTGCGGGCATGATTTCGCCAATTTTCATGAATCCGGGGAACAATCCCCGAAGCGCATATATGTTATGACCAATTATTTCGTTCATATAAATATCATCCGCTATGAAACCACCTGTAATAGGATTAGGATAACTACCATAATTAGCATATGCTTTGCTGGTAAATTTTAGAATAGAAGCGATATCTCCCTTATAATCACGCATCGGTATCACAAAAAGAACAACTCCCGCGCCATCTCTATAAATATAATTATCATCCACATCTGATACATACCCAAGCAGAGTATTCGCGGCGTCAGCCACGGCGAGACTAGCGAAGTTGCCAAAAATAAAAAATGAGCAATAATCCTGCCATAGAATAATTAAAGTAAATGCGCGCTCATTTCCAACCACAACCCATTGGATTTTATCCCGACTGTTGTAGTCTTTTTTATAAATGAAATTGCAAAACTCACTGCTGTTGTTAACCTTTTGTTTGACTTTCCCCGCCTTTGCCGATGTCGGCTCTAAAAGACCGCACAAATCAACGTATCTTGCACGTTCTCCATATTTTGAGTCATCCACCCCCAGCCACCACTTTGTCGCCTTCGGGTGCGTACTGCGGAAACAGGCTTCTTGTGTCTTTTCAAACGCCATTTCCCAGCCCAGCCCGTCCTTGCGTTTATTACCTTCGCCGTAACCGGTAACCAGGCAGGCTTTTAAAATCGTTTTAATGCTGCCTGCCGCCGATTCAACCTGCGGCGCACCCTCATCATCCCAGCGGTAAACCTTTACCGGCACACGTTGCGTATCAAACATTTCAGACAGCCTTTCTTTTTACTTCAATGATTTAAAACCCCATTAAAACAAAAGCCCCGAAAATCGGGGCTTGGCATTGTTGCAGTCAGGTATATTATTTGCGATTAATCCGCTTAAACTCACCGCGTTTAGCTAAATAAAACGGGAAGGCGACAATCCAAATCAGCAAGCAGGCAAGAAACCAGCTAATCGGCCCCATATTGCCTATCCCTTGAATCTGCCCCTTTTTAATGCCTATCGTTTGGGCATCAATCAATACCCAAATACTGGTTGCGATAACAATAATAGTAATAATATTCATAGTTTCCCTTTTGTCTTATTGGCTAATGACGTTGATATTCTAAATTAAACGGCATTAAAAATAAACAAGCGGTAATAAAAGGTCGCTGAAACCATGATTTCAGGTTTCAGACGACCTTTGCCGTTCCACCAGCTACTCAGCCACGGTATTGCCGCGCAAACATGCGGTAAAACCATCGCGGCCGTTTTGCTTGTCCGGCGAAGGCTGGACACTGCGCAAAATCCAAACGGGCAATGGCGTGCCGTAGGTGTTGAAGCGGATACAGTTCTGCGCCGACCAGCCGCCGCCGAATGCTGCCGCCTTGAGCGTGAAATACGGCTTGCCGGTTGCCGGATTGGTCGGCGCAAGATCGGTCAGGGTATCGCTTTTTGCGACCAAGCCCAGCCGTTCGCCGTAAAGCTCTAATTGGGTTGAAGTAATGAATTTAATCAGCCACCGCTCGGTAATCGCGCCGTTGCTGGCCAACTTAATCGGGTAGTCTTTGACATTGGTACGCGCCAAAATAGGCTCCCCGCGTTGCGCATCACTCCACACATTGTCCCATGCCCGTTGCGAAAACGGCTCGGTAGCGCGCACCAGCAAATCGCCGCCGATCAGGGCGGAGGACACAAATGTGTTCTCCTTCGGATAGTTGCGCCCAATCGCAAACTGGAGTTTCAGACGGCCTGAAATATCGACGCCGGTCACACGGTTTTCTTCTTCCCACGCGCAAACGGCAGTCAGCGGCAGGGTATATTGCGACAAGTCCAACGGCTCGGCAAAAGTAATACTGCCCGCTTTGAGGTCTGCCGTGTATTTCTCGGCGAGGACGTGTTTGCCCTTGCTGTCGACCAAGCAGAGGCGGTCGATATTTTGACGGTTGAGCGTGATTTTCTGGGCGGCGGTAAACGCGCTGCCCAAATCCTGCTTGAGACGGTTGGAAATCACGATCATATCGCCCTTGCGAAACACAGGGACGCGTCCGTCGGCAGGCAGGCGTACAGCATCGATACCGATAATCGATGAATCCAAAGGCAGGTTGTCTTGTGTCACGGCGTTGTAGCGTAAACTGTCCGGAGAGAAGCCGGTAGCGCGGTTTACATCGTAAAACCCTGTTTCATAGTCGATTTTCCCAGTAATATCCCCTGTGATATTGCCCTCGGCATCGCTTCGTCCGCTCAATACTGCGCCGCCGTCCAGGGCAAACACGGTAAAACTACCCGGCTTGACCGGCGCGGCCTCCGTCCGACCGCTGTAACTGTACGTCCGGCCGCCTGTGCGGTTGAGCAAACCGCGCACAATCATCAGGCTGCTGTAATCAGTTTCCGCGTCGCCGAATGTCAGTAAGCCGTCTCTGCTCAAATACCCGACCGCATGGCCGACACCGGTTCGATAGTTCCAATTGGCATACAACGTACCGTTTCGCTCAATGATTTCCGCACCGTCCAGGCTAAACGCCCAACTATTGAACACCGGCGTACCGATAGAAGCACCTGTCAGCACGCTCGCCGTGATGTTGGACGGTGTTTCCGTCTTTATTACGCGCCGTGTGGCTGTATCGGGTATATGCGCGTATGCCGCCTGCTTGATTGTTACTGTCAATCCTGCAATGGTTTTTTCGCCCAACATGACAGGGTTGTCAGATTTGTCGTAATCGACCACCTTCGCGCCGGCTGTAACTGTCGCGCGTTGACCGCTGAATAACGTTATCTGCAAAGGGATACCTGCCGCCGTCGGATCGGGCAGCCGGATACGTCCCGTTGCATAGTCGATGCTGCCTTGCTTGAGCAACATGCCGTCGACCATCAAGCCGCCGACACCGTTGTCGGTAATTTTCACCAGTGTTTGGCCGGAATAGGCATCTCCCGGATACTCAATCAGTAAATCATGTTTATGCGCAACCGCGATAACCCCACCGCGAAAGTTATTCCCGGCAGACTGACCGTTGTATTTTACTTGCACCCATCTCCCAGTCTTACTTGATGCCTTAGCCTGATACAGGATAGCCAACACCAACGATCCGGGCGCAGTCTTGCCGATTGTCGCATCAATCGCCGCACCGTCGCCCAGCAGCGGCAGACTGCCCGTCTTCTCTTCGGCGGTGTACTCGTCATAGCTGATTTGGACAGCCGTATTATTGACGCCGCGAACCATTGCGCCGCCGTCCGCGTATTGCAGCCACCCTTCGGCCGATCCGCTGATTTTGCCGTTTACATCGGTAACGCTTTTACCGCTGCCCCATGCCAGCTTATAGCTGCCCGGCTTAATACAGCCGCCGCGCTCCTGCGGCAGGCGGACATAACCGTCGGTTTTTGTTACAGCCGACGCATGGCCGGCCTGCTTAGCGTCGAATGTGCGATAAACATCGGCATCACCCCACTGCAGGACTATTTTGCTACCTATATCGGGCTGAGCCGGCAGGGTGAGGATGACGGAGCCGGTATCCGACACACTGCCAACCTGTTTGCCTGTCTCAGTCCGCAGAATATAGTCTCCGTTATCCGTCAACGTGTACCACACCCCCAGCGACATGTACGAAACCGTCAGGCTACCGGCAGTCGGCGCAGGCTGAAGCAGGGGAGCCCATGCAACGCCTTGATTTGAATCTTTAATCTCAATAAATGTCGCATATCGCGCATTGACCGCCTTGACCGCCGGACGTGCCGTGATTTTAAGGCCATAGTACATCTGAGGAATACCGTCAAAACGCCCCCTTTCATAGTCAACCTGGATGATGCCGGACGGCCCGATCAGTTGTCCCCTGCCGTTGTCTACATAGTCGAGCAGCTTCACACTCCCAGGCAAAACACTATGAGGCAGGATGATGGCCCCTGAATTGGTAGTACCATCCTCTTTATAAACGACACGCTCCGGCGCGGTAGCCACCCACTCACCAGAAATAACGGGATATTGGTCGGAATAAGGTGTCTCGACTGTCGAGGTCGGCACCAGTTTTTCGTAAATACTAGTAACTGCCAGCGATGCGTCGCCTGCCGCAAGGCCGTCTGAAACAGACTTAACGCCGTAATAGCTTGCCGAGTCGGTAACCTGGGTCTCTAAAATCCGGGAAGGAGTATCGGCATAACCCTCTACGGGGTACGCCACTCCATCGTAATCATTTATCAGCGGATTGGTAATTTCCATTTTAACCACGCGGCGAGTGATTTCCTTAGTCTGCCCATTAGGCAGCGGAATTTCAAAAATACGGTCTTCGTGCGTCACATTTGAGACCCGGAAGTACTCATACCGCCGTGTTGTAGCGTAATTGGCTTTATTCGTGTACTCAAGGCAATAACGCTCGCCGACTTTCGGCAACGGAGCTTCCACGCGCTGATACGCCTGCACAAGGCGCACACCTGCCAAATGGCGACCCATCAGCGTCATGCGGCTTTCCACTGTCGGCACGGAATACGCTTCAATGCGCGGCATAATATCCGCGCGGCTCTCGCCGTAGTTGCGCGCTTTAAACGCCAAAAAAGACACGTTTTCAGAGGTTGGCGGCTCGGTAATGACAAAATGACCGCCATAGAGCGGCTCGGAGTCGTTACGCAGGACGGCAGGGTAGAGCAAACGGGCGTCCAAACTGCCCATCGTGCGGTCAACGTCCGAAACAGGCGGGAAAATCTCGTTATCCTCGCCCGTCAGCGGCTGCCCCACCATCAAACCGCCGCCGTCAGGCGTATCGGTCATGCGTTGACTAGGATAGATCTGCAAATCCTGTTGCGTCAGGCGCGTTGTTTTTTCCATTTTTGAAACCTTTTTAAATCCTGTTTAAACCTGTTTTCAGACGACCTTAAAACGTCATCAGGCAGAGCTTGGCGGTGTATCGTTCGCTGTCCGCCTCCGGCGTTGAATAACGCACCGGCTCGACGCTGCCCAAAGCCGCGTCATGCGTGCGCCAAACGACATTAAAATCTCTGCCGTCGTAATGCGTCAGCGTCATTTCCAATTCGGGGACGTCCGTCCAATCGCGTAAAGTCCGCAAAGACCCCAAGTCCAGCCATACCCAATCGCCCGATAGCGTAATCGGGCGGCCGTTTGCCTTGATGCCTTGCTGGATCACCAATCCGCCCGACAGAGTGCGCTGCGGCGCGGCCTGCGCCACCTTGTTCCAACTAAATTCATCTTCCCAGCGCATATCCTGCGGCAGGCAGACGCTTGCGCCGGTGTCTTTACGCTTTAAAATCCAATCGGCCATTTCAGACGACCTTTGCCTAAATATAAAACCCCATTAAAGCAAAAGCCCCGAAAATCGGGGCTTGGCATGATTGCAGTCAGATGTTTGCAGGCCGTCTGAATTATGTCGTGCGCTTTAATGAAGCTTGTAAACTATTCATAAAACCGTTAACAGCTTTCTCGGCAACCGCCTGGTCGCGCTGCGCCAAAATTTGGTTAAGCTTTTCCGGGTCGATATTAACCTGCGGATTGCCGATTTGTTGCAACCACTGGGCGGCATTACTGTTACCATATGAACCTTGGTTGCGGACTTGCTCTTGCGCGGCAGATTCGGCGCGCTTGCTGCGCTGCCTGCTGTAAATCTGTTGTTGCAAGTCGATTTGACGCTGATATTCGCGTGCAACGTCGGTTTGTTTGAGGCGGTTGGCATTGTCCAGTTTTTGCTGCAGTTCGCGAATTTTTCTTTCTTGCTGCAAAGAATAAACCGCTTCCGTATTGCCATTAAGCTCGGCAAGCTCGGCCTCAAGCGCGCGGGTTGCATCATGTGCTTCTTGACGCAGGGCATTCAGCCGGCGTTGGGCATCGGATATTGCATTGCGGAATTTGGTCAGCTCAGTATTCCCCAATTTATCGGCAGCACGAGATGCCGCGCTGGCCGCATCGTTCAAGATATCCTGTGTCACTGCGCCTTGAGCAGAAGCATTGATCAGCCTTTGCATCGCGGTATTCGCGTTGTAAATCTGTTGCGTGTACTCTTTCATCCGAGCAGCGCGGAATGTAGCCTCCATGCCCAACTTAATCCCGGAGAACTGCTGATTCATGAGATTTAATTGCTCATTATTGAGCTTATAAAACCCAGCCGTTTGCGTCAGACGGTAGCCGTAATCACTAAACGATTTAGACGCATTTGCCGCCGCTTTGGCTGCATTGTCTGCCTCCGCTGCCGCCTCTTTATTGGCTGTCGCCACTTTTCTGACCGATTGGGCATGGTTTTCCGCCGCTTGCGAGCCTTTTTCATGCGCGGCTTTCGCGGCTTCGCCTGTTTTAGCGGCAGTATCATTTAACCCTTGATAGGCGGCTTTGGCTTTTTCAGCACCGCCCGAAGCCGCATCGCCCAAACGGGCAAGCTGCTCCTGCGTCAACAGTGCAGCGTCGCCGCTGGCTTTGAGCTGGTGTTGAAACTCGGCAAATTCCTCCTTGCTTTTAAGTTTCCCCATCATTGCCTCAAAGGCTGCCTGCATCAGCTTGGCATCTTTTTGACCGGCGGCCGACGCTTCGGCAGAGGCCGTCTGAAAAGCAGTAAATGCCTGCCGCGCATCACTGCTGATTCCGGTCATCACGGCTTTGCTGTCTACACCGATTTTGGCGAAGGCATCGGCAACCTTATCCGTCGACTCTCTTGCCGTATCTCCGATTTTCTTAATTTCTTCGGCCGTCAGCCCGGATTGTTTACCTACCTTTTCCAATTCAGCCAAAAGAGCATCGGTTGATTCTTTGCTGTCCATCTGCTTGATCGCAGCCTGAAACACCCGGCCCATCTGCTCGGCATCATTACCAAACTGAGAGGCAACACGCGAAAAATTGGCAATACCTTCCGCCGCCTTTTTGCTTATGCCGGTGGTTACCTCTTCCGCCGTCAAACCCAAAGCCTCAAGGGCTTTTTGTGCTGCGGCAAGCTCTCCTGTATCTGCGCTGATTTTGACGTTTTTCTTATCAAGTTCGGCTTTCAGTTCGGCGGTTTTGGTACGCACGTTTTCCAGCTTGATTGCCAGTTCGCTGTAAAAGTCGCTGGTTTCGCGACCGTCGGCACGCAAGGCGGCCATACTGTGTTCCAACGCTGACAACTCTGTTGCAGACGCACGATATTCGGCTTGTAGGGACTTGACGGCGACTGCCTCTTCTTCGGCAGCTTTTTTCTTGGCGACGGCGGCTTTTTCGGCGGCTTCCTGGGCTTTTTTATCCGCTATCTCCAACTCGCGCTTAATTTGGGCTTCGGTTTTGAAGAACTCGTGATACTTGTCGAGACCGCCGGTGGTAAACAGACTATCCAAAATGGCAGGAATACGGGCGAGGTTATCGCCGAAAATTTTTGCTAAATCCGTGTTTTCGCGCAGCCAGCCGCCCACACCACGGCCGACCTCAAAAGCCGCAAACAGTAATCCGGCATTGGATGCCGCGGTCTTGAGATTTTGAGCCAACGCTCCTGCAGCCGCCGCGCCATTACCGAAACCGTTACCGGCAGCAGCGGATTTGAGCGCGATGCCCAGCTCTCGTGCAGCGACAGTGGTCGACAGGATGGATGCTTTGGTTGCTTCAATTCCGACACGCTGGGTCGCAAACGATGCTGACACCGCGCCGCCCGTCAGGCGGACAGCCGCTTCATAAGCCTTGACGGCAACCGCGCCTGCTGCAAACAACGCCGCAAGCTGCGTCAAAACGGGGAACTCTTCCGTAATCGCGCCGACTGCACCGGCGACGCCGCCTACCGTACTCGCCAACAAAGACACCAGAGGCAGCAACTTTTCGCCGATCTCGATGGCTACGTTGATGATTTCCTGCTTGGCTTTGGCAATCTGCGCCTCGCTGGTGGACATGGCATTGGCGACTTCTTTCTGCATCGCGCCGACGACTTGTCCCTTGTCGGCGACCAAGCCCAAAGCCTTTTCATATTCGCCCAACGAGCCGACCAAAAGCGCGATGTCGTCGCTATATTCCGTACCGAAGAGTTGCGAGAGCGTCAGGGCGCGGCTTTGTTTATCCAAGCCTTCGAGTTTGTGCAAGAAGTCCGTCAAAGCCTGCTGCGGATTGGCGGCGATATTGGCCGCCATCTCATCAGCAGACGTACCGATACCTTCCAAGGCCGCCTGAAAGTCTTTGCCCTGGCTTTGCGCGGTTTGCAGTTTTTGCAGCATGGCATTGATGGCGGTCGCAGCCACTTCGGGCGGTTTGCCCAATGCGATAAATGCGTCGGCAAGCGCGGCGGCTTCGTCGGCAACCAAGCCGAACTGTTTCGCCGTACCGCCGATACGCGCCATTGCGGCGACAATGTCTTTTTCTCGTGCGGCGGTATTGTTGCCCAAAACGTTGATGGCATCGCCGAGCTTTTCCACTTCGCCGATTGGAAGTTGGAACACGTTGGCAATCGTCGCGGCGGCATTGCCTGCCTCTTCAGCGGTCATGCCGAAGGCAACCGACATCTTGGACGCGATGGCGGTAAATTCCGACAACTTCTCAATCGGGATGCCTAGTTGTCCGCCGGCAGCGGCAAGATCTGCCATTTCAGCGGCGGAAATGCCCAATTCCGCACTCATTTTTTTCAGTTCGTCTGAAAGTTTGGCGTACTGCTCGTCGGTGCCTTCGGCAACTTTCTTCACACCCGCCATCGCGGTTTCAAACTTCATCGCCTCTTTGGCGGCAAACGCCAAGCCGCCTGCCTTACCGACCAAACCTTGAACTTCAGAGGCAATTACGGAAATAGACGGCTTCACACCTTTCAGGCTGGCTTCAAGTTCGCGCACCTTGCCTTCCTGCAACTGCGCCGCCCGGGCTAATTCTTCATTCGAGAGTGTGCCGCTGTTTTTAAGCAATTCGTAGGCGTCTTTGGTCTTTTGGATTTCCTGCCGTGCCTTGTCGTCGGTATCGATACCGAGCTGGATTTTTGCATCAGCAATGGCTTTTAGGGTTTGTGCTTCGGCGGTCAGGCGGTCTAGCTGCGCTGTTGCGGCGGCAGATTCGGACGACAGGCGCGCCTCTTCGGCGGCAAGGTTTTTAACGGACACACCCGACACTGCCATCGCATCGTGGGCGGCATACAGCTTGCCCGTCAGCTCGGTTTCGCTTTTTTCCAGGCGTTCGGATTCGGCACGCAGTTTCGCCAAATCGGCCTGCTGTTGCTGCGTACCGCCGCCGCGCATGGATTTTTCGAGCGTTGCGGTCAGCTCGTCCAAGGCGCGCATTTCTTTAGCTGTATTATCCAATTCCGCCGACAACGCCTTATATTCCGCAATCGCCGCCTGTTGTGCTTGCGCTTTCGACAGCGTCGCGCCCAGCTCTTTCGCTTCTTCCGTCAGTTTGCCTGTGTCAATGCCCGCCGCCTCGATGGACTGCGCCAGCGCGTCGATGTGTTCAGCACCGGACACGCCCGCTTTAATCTCTAAACCTGCCTGAATATTCGCCATGATTTAATCCTGTTTTAAAACCCGTTTAAAAAAGGCCGTCTGAAACCTGCCGCCGCTGCGCCTACACGCAGAAGCCAGTTTCAGACGGCCTTTGTTTATTACCGAATCTTTAGTTGTTGTACGACGTGAAGGAATAGGTCGAAGTTTCGCCCGAAGCCAACACCGCCGTGCCTTTGAATTCCGCCGTATTAAAGTCGTCGCCAAACCAGTCGATACTGCCGTCCGCCGCCAATACGGCGTGTGGGATGTGCAGAATGCCGGTCTCACCGGTAACGCGGTTGCGGCCGTCAACATAGATTTCCAAATCCAAGCGGGACAAGGTCGCGGCAGAGACTTTGTAGCCGCCGGAATCGCGGGTTTTGTATTCGACGGTGATGTTTTCGCCGTCGTTGACGGTATCTGCGACCGGCAGGATGGTAATCATGCCCAAGGTGGCATTGATGTCCAAATGCTTGGCATCAACATTGACGTTTGACTTGTTTTTGACTTTGACGGTAGCCGGATCGATATTGCCGTTTGCCAGTTTGTACGCCATGCCTTTTTTACCGATGGTCACGGTCTCGCCCGTAACGGTTTCCGCCGTAGCCGCGATGACGGCGGCTTCGCCCATCAGAGCGAGCGCGAGGTTGTCTTTGTCGAAGGTGTCGAGCTTCAGACCGATTTCGGTAGGCTTGACGGTTTTCAGGCTGTCGAGTGCGCTGCCGTAAGTGCCTTTTTGCTTGGACACGCGCTCTTTGGTTTCCACGCTAGTCTGCGTGGTCAGGGCGGTGGTATTGCCGATTTCGATAAAGCCTGAGCCTTTTTGATTGAGGTTGCGTACCTTGACGTCGCCCTCAAAGATTAAGCCGTGGTCGTTTTGTTTTGCCATGTGGCAGCTCCTTTAGTTTGCCGCCTGCACGGTGTCGCAGGCGAATGAAATGGGGTAAAAAGCAAAGCCGTCGTTGTATTCGATGGATGGCGAAGCGATGCGACGAAAGGGGGTGACGGCATATTCGTCGCCCGCATCCCAGCCTGAAAACGCACGCTGGATTGCCGTCAAGGTCTCGCCAACCTCGTACAGCGTGGATTTACCGTTGGCGGTATAGCTTCGCGCCAAAACAAAGGTAAAGTGCAGCGTCGATTTGAGGAATTTGCCGTTTTTCGCTTCATCGGCAAAGGTCGAGCCGCCGTAAACGACATAGACCGCGCCGTCCAGCGGTGCGGCTTTGCGCTTCGCCGCGCCTTGGGCGAGCAGCTCGGCAAGTTCACCGATCTCCTTAACCGCCTTGATGCCTTTGACGGTTTTCAGACGACCTAGGATTTCGGGATAGACCGCCAATAAGTTTTCATGCTGTTTCAAAGCCATATCAGACAATCAATCCTTCCAGCCAATCGGACATCAATTCGTCAATGTCCTGATAATCTTGCGAAGACAAGCCCAAAAATGGACGGGCAGGCATGTTTTTTGTGCCTTCCTGCACATAAACCGAGTAGCCCATGATTGAGCCGGTAATCACGCTTTTTGCCGATGCCTCGTGCGTAATGCTTGCCAAGAGGTTGCCGTAATCCACCAAAATCCCGCCGCGTCCGTTTTTAGCTTCTGCCGTTGCGGGGCTGACATCCTGCCAGCGTTTGCCGTCGGGGGCGGTTTTGGTTTCGGCGATACGGCGGCGGGTCGAAGATTCGAGGACGCCGCCGATAGCGCGCAAAGGCTCTTCAAGGCTACCATTCAACCTGCCCGACAGGCGGTTCAGGCTTTGGGCGATACGCGACAAGTCGTGCGATACCGTAATCCGCATTGCCTACTCCTTCAGCCATTCCCGCAAATCGGGTTCGGCATTGACATAAACGGCACACGTTGACGGTCTACGGTCATCCGATACGCGGGTCTCGTCCAGCATATTCGGATTTTTGACGACCATCTTCAGCCAAGCGATTGCCGACTGATAACGCTCTTCGACAATACCCGTTACAGCGTCGTCGTAGAGGTAGTAGCGGGCGATGTCGCAGACTTTGATTTTCAAAACCTGCGGCGCGGTGTCGTTGGTAAAAAACAGTTTCGCCGCCCGAAGGTAGCTTGCCGCTTCTTCTTCCGCATCGGCAATTGCCGCCACCATCACCGCTTCGTCTATGGTTTCGTAGTTCTCATGATTCGACCGTTCCGCCATTTCCTGCTCGCCGAAGCGGGTAATCATATCTTGGATGGTAATCATGCCGTCCTCCGTTTTCAGACGACCTTTAAAACTGCCTTAAAGGCCGTCTGAAATCCGTTTAAGACATGGTCAGCGTTGCCAACAACTCGGGGCGCAGCGCAATCGGCAATGGGTTGGATTGCATATGCAGGCTCCAGCCTTTGTCGTGCTGCAATTTCTCGCGACTGGCGTAGTACGGCAGGGCGCGGGTGTTGACGGTCGCGTTCATGTCGGCAGGCGCGAAATACTCTTTGTAGAGATTACGGCCGACCGGCAGCAGAATGGCTTTGTCCGCACCGATGTCGGCATCACTGCCGAAGTGGTTGGCGTATTCGATAAAGCGGATGCCTTTGTGGATAAATTCGGTCGGATTGAGCGTATCGCCCTCACGGTAGGCGCGTGCTTCGTCAAAGCGTTTGTACACTTCGAAGATGGACTTATGCTCTTTGAGCGCGCTCAAGAACTCTGCACCGCAATACACGACCCACCCGCGCACTTGCGCACCGTTGAATTTTTGGCGTTGCTCGGACAAGAGCTTGTCCAATACCGCGCCGACTTTGGTCTCGTCTTTCGACAATTCGATGTTTTGTGTTTTGCGTTGCACGCCGAACTCAGTGTTGACATCCAAAAGCACGCTGCCGTCCGCATCCAAAATCTTGCCTTGCAACGCGCCGAGCATCAGATGCTCGCGGGTGTATTCAAGGTCAGATTTGCCGCCGGCGAGTTTTTCATTCACTTTGTCAATGACGGTTGCGGCTTGGGTCGTACCGAAAGCGCGCAGGTTTTGCACGTCGTCGGCGCGAACGACGTCATGAATCGGCAGGTGCGGCACTTTGACGGTGCGCACGGTGCGTTTCGGACTTTCGACCGCCTGACCGGATGTGCCGCGCTCTTTGCTGGCAACCAAGTGGACTTTGCCGTCTTGGAACTCAATGTCGGCATAAGTGGTGGTCAGATATTCGGGTTCGAAAACACCCAGCTCGCGGATTTGGCTTGCGCCCGGGTCGATTTTGTTGATGGCGGTGGTCATAGCCTGCACGCCGAATTTGCTGTTGTCAGATAAAGGCATATTTTTTCCTTGTGGTTACAGAGTGTCGCCATTCGGGTTGAAAACACGGTTTACAACATAAACGATGCCGTATGGATCGCCGTCTTTATTCAGCTGCCCAATCACATCACTTGACGAAATCGACATGCCGTCGAGAATTGCATCGTTTGAGCATCGATCCAGATTGATGATGCAATTGTGCGGCTGTACGATGACTTTACCGTCGGCTTCATCCGTCAACGCCAGCAGTTTTAACCCGCTGCGGAGAGGGAATTCAACAAATGTACCGGCTTTTGTGCCTTGCGAAGCAGTAATCGCCACACGCGTCAACGGAGTCGCTTCGTATTTCAAAAAGTCGGAAATAGCAGGGCCGAGGATTTCTGTTTTCACTTTAGACATAAGAGCCTCCCAATAAGCCTTTGTGGCTGGCAATAGAGAATTTGCCTTCCGCGCCGGTTTGTTCAGATTCGTCCTTGCCTGCGCCTTCGCTGAACAGCACGGGCGGTACGACAGATGGAGCAGCTTTCGGCGTCAAATCGGCAATCATGGCTTCAGCCGCTTCGATGTCGGCAGATAAAAGCACGGTAATCGTCGCGTCGGACAAGCCTTTAAACTTGCCGTTTTCGGTTTCTTTGAAACCTGCGGCGGACAATTTCGCCTTGACTTGGTTTTTCTTGGCAGCCGCTTCGGCTTCTTTCAGCTTTTTCTCGGCTTCGGCTTTTTCAGCCTTGAGCGTATCGACCTCCGCTTTCAGGTTGTCAAACGCTTGCTTTTCTTCGGGTGTCATAGATAACTCCAAAGGTTGTTTAAAAATATCCGGCAAGGGACTGCCGTCCGACAACACCACCGCCTCCGTCTCGCCATCTACACCGACGGCGGTAAACGATACTTCACGGATGGTGCAGCGGCGCAAAATCACCGCAGGACCTGTTACCTCGTTGCCGTTGACGGACAATACCGCGCCCGCCGCCAGCTCCTCGTAGGATTCCGCCTGCGCATAAACCGACATTTCCCACGGAAAGCCTTGGTCGGCTGCTTCGGCAATCTGCGTGCCAAACTCGTTGGACAACAGGCTGCCTTCCGCAATCAGGCCGTCCGCCGTTACCGACAGGCTGCACACGCCCGCCATTTTTAGCGGCGAATGCTCCAGCAGGACGGGGACGGACGCTTTGTGCGACAGCTGGGCCAAATCAACGACGGTTTGATAACCGCCGTAGCCGAACGGCTTGCCTGAATTGGCGACACCCTTAAAGGTGCGCACATCATCCGCACGGGTCGCCAAGGTAACCGGCAGCGCGGCGGACAATTTGATTTTGAGGGGGGTGTTGTTCGTATCCATTGCTCCATTTTGCCTTGCCAAGTTCAAAAAGACGGACGGCAGGATTTCACTTCCCAATCCAAATGCAAAAGCCGCCTAAAACCCGAATATCAGGTTTCAGACGACCTTTGAAAATCCTCATGCGTAAAATATGAAAATACCCACTTTAAAACCGCTTTAGAATCGCATCAGATTGCATTTAAACTCTCGGATATATCTTTGCCTATCCTGACCGATAAAACGCGCTTAAACGCGAAATTTGAGCGGTTATGAAAAAGGCCGTCTGAATCGGTTTCAGACGGCCTTCGGGTTATACAGGTTTAAATCTCGGATCGGCTTCTAGGGCGGTTTTTAAATCGGACTTGTACGGCTTAATCCACTCGGACTTTTCAGCAGCCTCAAGTATCCATCCGCGTACACGGGCGAATGCCGCAGCGGACAAATCCGCAATCGAAAACACGCAGCCCGAAAACTCGCCCTGCATTTGCTCGGCTGCTTCCTTGTCGATTTCGGCAAGACGCGGATACAGATAGTCCAACAATTCGGACGGGGCGGTTTTCCCGCCTAAAAATACTTTTACTTCGCGGCTGACATACAGTTCAGACGGCATGACTTACTCCGATATTTTTACCAATAAGCGGACTTTATCCCGCTGTTCTTTTGGCAATGATAACACATACTGCAACAATTTATGCCGGTTTACCGCATTCAGATGGCGCAAATCAAGCGGGACAATATCGGCTTTGTTGAAATGCTCTTGAATATTGTCAACCTTCCCTTTCCATGCATCGGCGGTGTGCGCAAAATAACGGTTCATCAATTCCGCACGTTCGGGATTTTCGGTAAACATAAAATCCAGTTTTACCCATTGCTCACGGGGCAGGTCGTCTGAAACAATCAGATAATCGGCTTGTCCTTTGCCTTTTTCTACCACCAAATCGAACACTTCCAGCCTGTCGCCCGTTTCAGCCTGCCACGCTGCCGCAGCTCTCGCTTCGTGGTCTTTGGTATTGTTGGCAGACTGCTCTTTTGTCAGCCTGCGCACTTCTTTTTCTGATACCTTGTCCGACAAAGCCAACACCGCCACTTTGTCAGACGGCATGCTGTACCGCTTGCCCAGCCACGCCTCACGCTCGGCAATCATGGCGGCCAGTGCCTCTTCGCCGTTTTTCTCGCCAAACAGCGCGTCCATTGCGCCCAGGCGGTCGCCGTGGTTGTGCGCAAAGCTCGGTGTGATGTCGTCGGGAATCAATACCGTTTTGCCTGTGCGCGGATTGGTAAACTCGACCATATCCACATCAGGCTCGCCGCTGATGCCCTCGCGCTCCGCCTGCCGACGGGTCAGGGCGGACACCGAACATTTACAACCGTAGCCGTTGGGAGGAAAGATGACTTTCCAAATGTCGTGATCGACCGGCAGGACTAGGCCGTAGTAGCGTTTATGGCTGTCGCGCGGATGCCCTGCGGCGGAATGGTTGTAGCGCAAATACGGCAAGGCTTTTTTGTTTGCCTGTATCCGCTGCCACTGCCCCGCCGCAAAGGCGGTTTGCATATTGGTGTTGAAGATGGTTTTCAGACGGCGCGTACTGCCGAGCTGTACCAATTTCGGCTCGCCGTCTAGCGGGTCGGTCATCACTTGCTCGCCCCACCAGCCTTTCGCCATCAAATACGGTTTTAAACGCTTTTTAAAATCGGCGAATGCCGTACCGTTTTTTTGCGCGGATTCGATGGCATCTTTGACTTCGGCGAGCATATCCGTGTCCATCATCTTGGCGACGGTAAACGCGAGGCCGTGCTGATACAGCCATACGTCGTAATGCGAAAACCCGGGCAGGATTTTCTTGGCTTTGAAATGCTCGAAGGCGGCTTTATCGACCAGCCCCGCGAAGTTGTATTCAATCCCGTCCATCGTCCGCTCCGTCAGCCCAAGCCGAAAGGCCGTCTGAAACCAAACGCTGAATCAAAAGATTGTCGCCCTTGCTCAAATCAAGTTCGGACAGCTTCGCCTCAAATTCGGCGTAGTCTTTGCAGTTTTCCAATAAGCCCAACACTGCTTCCATCTTCGGACGGGCGATTGCCTGCTCCGCCGTATCGGGCGCATTACGGGCAAGACCGTCAGACAGGCGCAGGCTGAATTTGGCGGGCGCAGGGTTTTCAGACGACGTTTTCGGGTCGCGCAGCTCGAAATGCTCCGGCTCGAAGCCCAAGATGTCGCGGTAGTAGGTCTCGGTCAGCACGAGTTGCCCTGTATCCATATACATCTTGTCGCGTTCGGCTCGGGTTTTATCGACCTTGATTTCGTCTTCAAACTCAAACCACACACCCTTTGGCGTATTAATCGGCTTGCCGTAGGCGTTGTTGACCATCACAAGCGCGTCGATAAAGTGCTGCGCCGCGCGGGACAAAAGGGCAAGATATGCGCCGATGCGCTCGTCGCGGTTGTTTTCTTCGGTTTCCTGACTGGCTCGGCTGGCGGTCTCAAGGTCGCTGGTTTTGACCTTACCCAACAGCGTTTTTTGGATGCGCGCATTGGCGAGGTTTTCCAATCGGCGGAATGCCTGACCGTCCGCGCTGTTTTGCAGCATCATCACATCGTCTTCGCGTTCGATACTCAACGCGCCGCCGGAAACAAAGCGGTAAAATCGGCTCATGAAGCTGTCGTGGTCGTCGTTGCTGTTGGCTTGGATTTTGGCAATCAAATACGGCTGGGCGTAGCGCGTAATAAATTGCGCCGCATAGACAAAGCCTTTTTTACGCAACGCAACCGGCGCATACAGCCGCGCCGCCGCCATTTCGCCTGCCGGATTGGTCGATGTCGCACGGTGGGCAATAAAGAGATACAGGACATCCGTATTGCAAGCCTCCTCACCGCCGCTGCCGCGATACACCAGCGAACCGTCGCGGTAGGGGATATATTTCGCCAATTCACCGCTCTTATTGCTGATGTGTTTAATTGTCAAAAAGCCGTCAGGTTCGGGCTGATAAACGTACCGACCGACACCATAGCCGCCCAAACGCGCCGTCAATACGATTTCGGCAAGCGCGGGCAGATGGCGTTTCAGCGTTTTCCACAAGCGGTCTTTATCTTCGTCGCTCAAGTTTTCGCCATAAATGCGCCACGCCTTCTCCTGCATGGCTGCGTGCAAATCCTCCAAACAGGCGGCGACCTCATCATCGCTTACCACCGCATCCAATGCCTGCTGCCTGTCCACACCGAGGCGCGAAAGCAGCGCGTCCGTGCCTTCCATATTCGAGAACAGGCTTTCCAACGCATCTTCGGTCGCGCTCGTCAATGTCTTGATGGCGGTTTTTCGTGTTGCGCTTTTAATCAATCCGAACATATTTTTTTACTCCAAAGGTCGTCTGAAACCGTTTTCAGACGACCTTAAAATCAATACTCTTCGCCGCGAGCCGCCAAAAAACCCTCAATTTCAGCGACAAGAAAATGTAGATTTAATAGCCGCCCAGCCTTATAGCAGGAGACAACCTCTTGCAAATGTGTGATCGCTTTATCCAAACCACGCTCAAGGTACTCGACATCCTCTGCCAACTCCTTTTCACGCGCGGTTATCCGTCCTTGTTCACACATTTTTTTTAAATCTCCAGCATCGGCGCAGGCAAATCAATCGCACGCGCCCTGTTTGACACATTGCCCGTCGTTGCTGCCATCCACAGCATATGCAGTGCATCGGGGCCGTCGTCGTGGTCGGCGTCGGGAAATTCCCGCAACTGCTCAATCAATACACGCTG
>NZ_JBQCVL010000016.1:0-20806 GCF_051958425.1 Neisseria sp. P0013.S005
TTTTACCATGGTCAACGTGACCGATGGTGCCAACGTTTACGTGCGGTTTGCTACGTTCAAATTTTTCCTTAGCCATGGCAATATCCTATAATCTATAGCTTTTTGAAAGAAAGAGTAATAATGAGATGGTGCCCATGGGCAGATTTGAACTGCCGACCTCTCCCTTACCAAGGGAGTGCTCTACCCCTGAGCTACATGGGCGAAATTGTTTGGAGCGGGTGAAGGGAATCGAACCCTCACCGTAAGCTTGGAAGGCTTCTGCTCTACCATTGAGCTACACCCGCATACTCACTTTTTGCTCCAAGTAAGAATTTTTGGTGGAGGGAGAAGGATTCGAACCTTCGAAGCTCACGCAACAGATTTACAGTCTGCCCCCTTTGACCGCTCGGGAATCCCTCCAAAAGAGAACGCTAGTTTATTGGCAACTCAGATTTCCGTCAAGATTTTTTTTCATTTATTTCTTTAAAAACATCCAAGCTTTTGCTTTTAAACACTATTTATTTAAACTGAATGATTTTTTCGTACTTAGCCATCAGTTCTTCATGCGTTTCAGGATGTTCTTCATCAATCAAGATACAGTCGACAGGGCATACCTGTTGGCACTGAGGCTCATCGTAATGGCCTACACATTGTGTACACAAATTTGGATTGATTTCGTAAATTTCTTCACCTTGCGAAATGGCATCATTAGGGCATTCCGGTTCGCACACATCGCAGTTAATGCACTCATCTGTAATAAAGAGCGACATTTCTATTTCCTTTTTTCTTAAATTATCAAAACCGATTGGGCGCGGATTATAGCACAAATGACGTCGGAACAATCCGTTTGAAAGAATGTTTTACACCTTGGGAATGATTCTCAAATTCCATACTATTCAGCAACTTGCGAATAGAGCAACAATTCAAACCCACTCATTCCCGCCTTTCCTTCCCGATAATTTTCCAGCCAATCCGGTTTTTCAGGCAGCTTCCCTGCTTCAATATAGACCATTGCCCCATTTTTCAAGTGGCTTTGCAATCGGATAAACAGATTTTGCCAATCTTCCCATGCAAACGGCGGATCAAGGAACACAACATCAAATTTTTCAGACGGCCTTGCCAGATAAGCCATGCCATCTGAACACACGATTTCCACCTGTTTCAAACCTAATTCACGGATATTTTTCTGAAGCGTTTGAACAGTTTGGCGGTGGTTATCGACCATTACCACTTTTGCCGCATTACGAGAAGCAGCCTCCATTCCCAAAGCACCACTGCCGCTGAATAAATCCAATACTGTTTTACCGGTTAAATCCTGACCCAGCCAATTAAACAGTTTTTCACGCACGCTGTCAGGCGTTGGACGCAGGCCGTCTGCAGATAAAAATGTTAACTTTCGTCCCCTGCATTGCCCGCCAATAATGCGTACTTGATTGGTATGTTTGGAATGTTTGTTGTTTGCCATGATTTTTAAAAAGATGCCGAGTTTTCAGATGGCCTCAATTATATAGTGAAACTGCCATCAAGCCGTATTCACTCTATTCTTTTAGATACAACAAGGCCGTCTGAAAATCATTTTTCAGATAGCCTTGTTGTTTCGAATTTGATAGCATGAAATATTGAACTGCGCTTCACCGGTTGAAGTGCGTTTTAAACTTAAACTAGATAAATTACATTTACTTATTTATAATGAGTATTCCTCTGAGAAATATTTATATAAGGTTATTACCATGTCAGATCTGAATCTCAGTAACAGCATCTTCCAAGGTTACAACGACAAACATGGCTTAATGATTTGTGGCTATGAATGGGGCTGGAGTAAAGCCGATGAAGCTGCTTATCTAGCAGGTGAATACAAACTCCCTAAAAATAAAATCGACCATACATTTGCCAACAAATCCCTCTATTTTGGTGAGCAGGCAAAAAAGTGGCGTTACGACAATACGATAAAAATTTGGTTTGAAATGTGGGGACACCCCTTAGACGAAAATGGATTGGGCGGTGCATTTGAAAAATCCCTGGTTCAAACCAACTGGGCTGCTACACAGGGCAACACTATCGATAATCCCGACAAGTTCACACAACCCGAGCACATCGATAATTTTCTCTACCACATCGAAAAACTGCGTCCGAAAGTCATCCTCTTCATGGGCAGCAGGTTGGCGGATTTTCTGAACAACCAAAATGTACTGCCACGCTTCGAGCAGTTGGTCGGTAAGCAGACCAAACCGCTGGAGACGGTGCAAAAAGAATTTAACGGTACACGTTTCAATGTCAAATTCGCAATCGTTTGAAGATTGCGAAGTCGTCTGCTTTCCCCATCCCAGTGCCAGTCGCGGTCTATCTTACGATTACATCGCCTTGTTCGCGCCTGAAATGAACCGGATTTTATCGGACTTTAAAACGACACGCGGATTCAAATAAACCAATCACAGAAAAGTAAAGGTCGTCTGAAAATTTTTCAGACGACCTTTTCTCTTTCAAACCAACCTAATCTCACTCTTTCGGTGCAGGCGGTTCAATCTGTTCTTTCCAGCCGCATTCTTTTTGCGGGCAGACTTTTTCGACGCCCCAGCGTTTGGTGGTTTTGATGGTCAAGACCGGCCAATGGCAGTTCGGACATTCTTCGGCGACGGGCGGGTTCCAGGTGGCGTAGTTGCAGTCGGGATAGGTGCTGCAACTATAAAACAGTTTACCGTAGCGGGATTTGCGCTCGACGAGGTTGCCTTTTTTGCATTGCGGGCATTGGACGCCGGTATCTTTCGGTTTTTCCAGCGGCTCGACGTGTTTGCATTTCGGATAGTTGGCGCAGCCGATGAATTTGCTGCCGGTTCGGCTGTATTTGTACACTAGGCGACCGCCACATTTAGGGCATTCGCGTCCGTCGAGTTCGGCTTGCTCTGCTTCAGCTTTGGCGATGCGCTCGGCAGCTTCTTCGGCAGTTTCGTTGACGTTGCGCGTGTAGCTGCACTCGGGATAACCGGCACACGCAACAAAACGACCCATTTTGCCGAATTTTATTTGCAGTTTGTGTTCGCCGCATTTCGGGCAGGTTTCGTCAAGTTCCTGCGTGGTAAATTTGGCGCGTTCGATGCCCTCTTTTTCTTCCACTTGCTTGATAAACGGCTTCCAGAATTTGTCCATCACGGGAATCCATTGACGTTTGCCGTTGGCAATTTCGTCAAGCTGGTCTTCGAGTTTGGCGGTGAAGTGGTAGTCGACGTATTGGGCGAAGTGTTCGGTCAAGAATTTATTGACGATGTCGCCTGTGTCGGTGGGCATGAAGCGTTTTTGCTCAAGGGTAACGTATTCGCGGTCTTTGAGCGTGGAAATAATGCTGGCGTAGGTCGAGGGGCGGCCGATGCCGTATTCTTCGAGGGCTTTAACCAGCGTGGCTTCGTTGTAGCGCGGCGGCGGGGTGGTGAAGTGTTGCTCGCCGTAGAGTTTGTCCACGGGCAATTTGTCGCCTTCGCTCATTTCGGGCAGTTTTTTGCTGTCTTCGCCTTCTTCATCGTCGCTGCTTTCTTCGTAAACGCTGAGGAAGCCTGCGAAGGTTTGCACTTGTCCGGTTACGCGGAATACGCCTTTGCCGACGGTAATATCGACGGTGGTTTGGTCGAATTTGGCGGGCGTCATCTGACAAGCGACGGTGCGCTGCCAAATCATTTGATAGAGTTTGAACTGGTCTGCGCTCAGGAAGGGTTTGACGCTTTCGGGCGTGCGGTACACGGAAGTCGGACGGATCGCCTCGTGGGCTTCTTGGGCGTTTTTGGATTTGGTTTTGTATTGTTTGGCGGCACTCGGCAGATATTCTTTGCCGATTTTGTTTTCGATGTAATGGCGGATTTCGGTTAACGCTTCATCGGCTAAATTCACGCTGTCGGTACGCATATAGGTAATCAGACCGATGGCGCCCTGCCCTACGTCTATACCTTCGTAAAGCTGCTGGGCGGTACGCATGGTGCGGTCGGTGGTGAAGCCGAGTTTGCGCACGGCATCCTGCTGCATGGTGGATGTGGTGAACGGCGCGGCGGGATTGCGGCTGCGCTTTTTCTTTTCGATGGCGGTAACGACGGCCTCTTTGCCTTCAAGTTCTTTCAACACGTCGGCTTGCGCGGCTTCGTTCGGCAGGTCGAATTGTTCGAGTTTCGCGCCGTTGTATTGGGCGAGTTTGGCGGTGAACTTGCTGCGGCCTTTGTGGCTGTCGAGATGCACCGTCCAATATTCCTGCGCTTCAAACGCGCGGATTTCGTTTTCGCGTTCGCAAATCAGACGCAGGGCGGGGCTTTGCACACGGCCCGCGCTCAAACCGCGGCGGATTTTTTTCCACAACAATGGCGAGAGGTTGAAACCGACCAGATAGTCCAGCGCGCGGCGGGCTTGTTGCGCATCAACCAAGTCCATTTCAATTTCGCGCGGATGGGCAACGGCATCGAGCACGGCGTTTTTGGTAATTTCATGGAACACGACACGCTGCGGCTTGATGTTTTTCAGGCCGCGTTTGGATTTGAGGATTTCCAAAAGATGCCAAGAAATGGCTTCGCCTTCCCTATCCGGGTCAGTTGCGAGGTAGATATTTTCAGCTTCTTTGGCACCGGCGACGATGGCATCGACGTGTTTGCTGTTGCGGCTGATCAGTTGGTATTTCATGGCAAAGCCATTGTCGGGATCGACTGCTCCGCTTTTCGGAACCAAATCGCGGACGTGGCCGTAAGACGCCAAAATTTCAAAATCACCGCCCAGATATTTTTTCAGGGTTTTGGCTTTGGACGGGGATTCGACGATTAATAGGTTTTTCGCCATTGTTGTTCTCTTTTGGATGTATTGGATTTATGTTTCAGACGGCCTTTATTATTGAGGCCGTCTGAAAAAAGGTTTAGTGCATCACGTTTTGTCCGGTCAACGCACTCATCAAGTCGTCGCCAATCAGGACGGGTAGCTCGCTTTTGTGCATCCATAACACCAGCAATACCAACACTTTGGCGGTATCGAGGGTGATTTCGTCCGATGGAATGTGCATCAGGGCGTGAATGACGATTTCGCGTTGCTCATAAGTAATTGCGTGTTCGGTAACCAAATACTGCATCAAGCCCATGACTTCTTGCGGCAGATTTTCAGCTTCTTCACGGCAGAATACGCGCAGGGAGTCGCTGTTAAACGGCTCGGCATAGAATTCGGACGTATTGAACAAGACTTCCATCATCATCAATGTATTGCCGATTTCCGTAGCATCAAAACCCGCATCTTCCAAAAGGCGACCCAAGTCCTCCGGAGGCGGACAATTGTCGAAATCTTGGAAGTGTTCGATTAAATAGGCAATGACTTCGGTCATGCTGGTTCCTTAAATATAGATAATTTATGCTTTGACACGCTGATAACGGCCGCCCGGCAAGGCAGCGACGATACCGTCAAGTTCGTATTCCAAAAGCTGTGCGTACACGTCTGCCGCTGCCATATTGGTTTGTTGCGCCAAAATATCGGGATGTATCGGGTCGTAACCCATTGCTTCCAATAAAGCGCTTGTTGATGGGGCGGCAGGTAGATTTTCAGACGGCCTTTGCGGCTCATCCGCTATTGTTTTTGGTTGCAGCCGTTCGGTTTGATCGTTTTTCGGTTTGACCGTCTTATTTATAGAATATGATGGAACAGGCGTATTTTGCAATAGCTGCGGACACTCATGAAGAATATCGTCCAGACATTCCACCAATTTTGCCCCGTCTTTAATCAGCTTGTGGCAGCCTTTGCTGTGCGGATTGTCTATCGAACCGGGTACCGCCATCACTTCGCGCCCCATCTCCGCCGCCAGCTTGGCGGTAATCAATGAGCCGGATTCCAATGCCGCCTCGACCACCAATGTCAGCTGCGACAACGCGGCAATCAGACGGTTGCGGCGCGGAAAATTGCCTGCAAACGGACGCGTGTCCAAAGGAAACTCGCTGACAATCAAGCCTTTTTCAGCAATTTCATAAGCAAGGTTTTTATTGGACGGCGGATAAATGCGGTCTATACCGGTTCCCCAGACGGCAATGGTACAGCCATCTGCCTGCAATGCGCCCTGATGGGCGGCGGTATCGATACCCGAAGCCATGCCCGATACGACGGGAATGCCTTTTTCGCTCAACGCCCTGCCGAAATCTTTGGCAATCCGCATTGCCTGCGGCGTGGCATGGCGGCTGCCGACAATCGCGGCAGAAGGTGTGTGCAGCAGCTCTGCATTACCGCGTAAAAACAAGACCGGCGGCGCGGTAATGCCTTGTGTCAGCATTTCGGGGAAATCATCATCTTGCAGCAACAACAGACGGCAACCGTCCTGCATTTCCCATTGTAAAGCGGCTTCGGCAGACTGCTGCGCCAAAGCCCGTTTATCCGCATTACGCCACGACTCAGCCGCCTGTTTATGGCGCACCAACGCGGCAATTTTGTCTGCCGGCGCATTCAAGGTTGCTTGTGCGCTACCGAATTGCTGCAACAGCACCAAAAAACTTTCTGCGCCGATATAGGGCGTAAATGCCAGTTGCAACCAAGCAAAACGCTCGTTTTCCGTCATCAATCTGTTCCCTTTTTGTAATGGTTGTTCAGACATCCTGAAGTAAATAAAGGCCGTCTGAATATTTTATTGATATAAAACTTCTGTCGGCTTAAAAGGCAAAATAACAATGCCGAGCCATATCATTATTTTTATAAAGTATTGCTTGTCTAAACACACCGTCAAATGACGATGCCGTCTGAAAAACCTGATGGCTTTCAGACGGCCTTTTTTGTGTTTGAACCGATATTGCGCTTATTCTTCGGATTTGTCGGCGCTGCGGCGCGATACGCTGATACCGAGTTGTTTGAGTTTGCGGTAAAGGTGTGTACGCTCCAAGCCGACCTTTTGCGCCACGCGGCTCATATTTTGGCCTTCTTGGGCGATATGGTACTCAAAGTAGCGGCGCTCGACTTCTTCCCTCAATTCGCGCAAAGGCATATTGAAATTGAAGCCGCCGATGATTTCTGTCGCCGTCGCATTTTCCTTCTGACCTAAAGCCACGGCAACAGCCTGCTCGTCCACTTCTTTGCCGTCAGATTCCAACATGATGTTTTTCACCGTTTCGGCAAGCTGGTCGTAATTGCCCGGCCAATCGTATTGGCGCAAAACCACCAACGCGCTGTCGCTGAATTTTACCGGCTGGATTTTTTGACTTTCGGCCAAATCGGTCATGATGCGGTTGATTACAAAGACGATATCGTCCGGCTGGCTGCACAAAGAAGGAACATCGATGCGCTCTTTCAACAGCTCCGCCAGTCGGCCGGTAACGATGTCATCGGCGCTCTCACCGCGTTTAAAACCGCATGAAGCAATCACACGGACATTGTAGCGGTCGGCTTTTTCCAGCAAGAAAGCAATGCCGTTTTGGATGTTTTTGCTGTAACGGGCAATATCGCCGACATACAAAATACCGCCTGATGCCTTTTGCAACAGCTCCATCGGCGTATCGACAATGTGTTCGACACGGTCGGTTGCCACCCAAGGCGTACCGCTTTTGTGCAGATAACGAGCGACAATTTCAAACGGCGAGCCTGCCTCACCGGCCAACAACAGCGGGCGGTTGTGTTTGGCGGCTGCTTCAATGCTGCCGTTCATTTCTTGAATGACGGGGCTGTTGCCCAATTTGTCCAAAGTCATACCGGAGGCCGTCTGAACTTCGCCATGTTTCAAGGCGCGTTCTACTGCGGACAAGAGTTTTTGCAGGGCAATCGGTTTTTCCAGAAAATCGAGCGCGCCGATTTTGGTGGCTTCAATTGCGGTGTCAATGCTGGCATGGCCGCTCATCATCACCACAGGCATATTGAGTTGGCCGTTTTTCGCCCACTCTTTCAACAAAGTGATGCCGTCGCAATCGGGCATCCAAATATCCAGCAACACCATGGCCGGACGCGTTTGATAACGCAATTGGCGCGCTTCTTCGGCATTTTCGGCCAAAGTGACGGTATAGCCTTCGTCTTGAAGGATCTCGGAGAGCAGGTCGCGGATGCCTACTTCATCATCTACAATCAAAATATCACTGCTTCGCATAAGTTTCTGCCATTTCCGGTAAAGCTATTTTGACGCACGCGCCGCCACTGTTCTGATTGCTCAGGCTGATACGGCCGCCATGCTCCTCGATAATTTTTTTCACAACGGGCAAACCAAGTCCCGTTCCTGTCGGTTTGTCGGTAACGTACGGCTCAAAAGCATTGTGCAGCATTTCTTTGCTGAAACTTTTGCCGTTGTTGCAGACGGTCAGGAAAACCTGTCCGCCTTCGCGCCCTGTTTCGACGTTTACTTGCGGCGTTTCGTCCGACTCTGCCGCTTCTGCGGCATTCTTAAATAAGTTATGCAACACTTGGCGCATCGCCGTCGTATCGGCAACAATCGGCAAGGTGTCGGCGCTGAGCCGCGCATTAAACTTGCACACGCCGGCCTCATATAATACCAATACTTCCGACACCAAACCGTTTAAATTTTGTTTTTCTAAATTCAGCGACGGCGCACGCGCATAGTTGCGGAACGCTTCGACCATTTCTTTCAGCGCGGCCACCTGTTTGACGATGGTATCGGTTGAACGGCTGAGAATTTGGGCGTCTTGTTCATCTAGTTTATCATGCAATTTCCATGCCAATCTCTCGGCGGAAAGCTGGATAGGCGTAAGCGGATTACGGATTTCGTGCGCCAAACGTTTCGCCACTTCGCCCCATGCGGCCTCTTTTTGCGCCCGCATCAAGACGGTAATGTCATCAATCACCATCACCATGCCGTTATCATTGTCTTCCGGCAAAATGGTGGCTTTGCCCAACAAGATTCGGGCATCATCGGGCGCGGCGTATTCGACTTGGACGGGTTTGTTGCTATCGGCGGTTTCATTAATGGCGGCAAACACATCGGCCAACAGGGTTTGCTGCGGCGATTTGCCGTGCCATTGATGCCAGTTACTGCCCCACAAAGACACCAGCGAAACGCCCAAAATCTGTTCGGCGGCCTTGTTAAAGGTTTTCAGACGGCCATTGGCATCCAAAGTAATCACGCCTGTAGTCAAACTTTCCAACACGCATTCCAAATAATGGCGTGCTGCTTCTTCGCGCAAACGGTTGCGCTCGTCTGCCTCTTTGGCAATCGCTAATTGCTCGGTCATGTGGTTGAATAACTGGGTCAAACGGCCGAACTCGTCATTGCGAAATACCGGCCGAGTCTGGCTGAAGTCACCCTGAGCCACCGCCCGCGCACCCTCTGCCAGCGACAATACCGGTGCCACAAAACGGCGGGCAAAATACAAAGCCATCACCAGCGCCAAAAAGATGGCCAATAATGTCGCGACCAACAGCGTGGACAGGAAAAAGGTTTGCAGGCCTTTTTTGGTATAACTCAGTTCGGCATATTTGGCTCGGGCCGCTTCAATCAGCGTCGCGTCTTGGGCAACATCTTTCGGAATCGGCTGCCGGAAAAACAACGCATAATCCTGATTTTTATGCGTACCGATCAGCATCCAGCCTTGAGCATACAGCACGCCGCCGATGTTTTCCAAGCTGCGCACCGAACCGGTCTGCTCCAGCTGCTCCCATCCTTCTTTGTTGAGTTCGGGTTGATTTAGTTTCAGGGGATTGATGCTTTTCTCGGCTTTATGGGTGGTCGCGTTATAAAGCGCCAGCTGGGCAAAGTCGGCAGTAAGTGCGGATTGTGCCAGCGTTTGCCCCAAATTGCCGTCCAATGAAGCGGCGCTGATTAAGTCGATCTGCACTGGCGTGGCGTTGCTGACAGCGTTGTCCACCGCCAAACTCAGCGCGGATTTGCTCAAGTTTAAGCTGCGCTCTAGAGCCTCATGGGTATCGTTGCCAAACCAAGAATTAATCGTACCGTTAATAAACTGGGCGGAAATACCGAACAAAAACACGCCCGGCAATACGGCAACCAAGGTAAACATCCCCGACAGCCGACGCGCAATCTGCGAACCGAACACGCTTTTGCTGTTGTCGCGTATCAAAAGCACGACATAGCGCACCAACACCGCCGCCAACACCAGCAACAGCAAGCCGCACAAGGCGACAATCCACCAGAAATAATCAGACAATACGTTGCTGCTGCCCGTTGCAACAGTCAGACCGTACAACAAAACAACGGCGAATACGGCGGCAATCAGAAGAAAGCGGCGCATGGTTTACTCCTGCACGACCGACAAGGATTTCCAACCGGAATCCAAATGCCAGTTTTTAGACGTCAGGGCATTGATTTGGAACGGTTTGGGCAGCTTGGCGGTTGTCAGCAGCAGGCGGATTTCAGCCTTCGTGTCTTTGGCGGCCACATCACTCAGCGCACCCTTGGACAAAACCTTCCAATTCACGACCGCGCCCACTGCACGCAAGGCAGTCTCAAGCGTGTCGTACTCGGTAGAAAACGTACCAACGGTAACGCGATAGCGGTTGGTCAGTGGATGGAAGGACAATTTGTATTGAATCGTGCTGTCGTTGTTGAGCAGCTGGTCGAACTTGAATTTATAAGACGACATAGACGGCGCTGACAGCTGCCAACTCAAATTGAAATGCAGGGGGACGCCCTGTTTGAGTGCTTCTTTAAGCTGGTCGGGCAGATCGGTGCGGAAACGGCTGCTGACGGAAAGCTGTCCGGCATGGGTCAGCTTTGCCTCGGCACGGGTCGCACTGATGCCCTCGCCCGCCGCATTCAACGACACGGCAAGCAAGAGCGGTACAATCAGCGTTTTACTGCTTTTTAATAAGCGCGTAATAAAAGCCATCTTGATGTTTGTTCGGTAAAAGCACACGCGATTCGATCAGCTCGGCATCAGCATGGCGGTTAAGGAATTTTTGCAACTGACCGTCGTTTTCTTCGACAAAGACCGAGCAGGTAGCCAGCAACATCCTGCCGTTTTTCGTCAGGGTCTGCCACAGCGCGTCTAATAATGCTTCCTGTTGGCGTGCGGTTTTGACGGCATCGGTCGGGCGGCGCAGCCATTTCACGTCGGGATTGCGCCGCGCCACACCCGAAGCGGTACACGGCACGTCGGCAAGGATGGCGTCGAAAGGCTTTCCATCATACCACGCCGCCAAGTCCTGCGCATCGGCGCAAGTCAGAGCGGTCGTCTGAAACCCCAAACGGTCAATATTGTCCTTCACTCTTTTCAGACGACCTTCGTCGATATCCAAAGCGGTAACATGACAATCCGCCAGTTCCAACATATGCCCTGTTTTCCCGCCCGGCGCGGCGCAGGCATCCAAAATCCGTTCGCCGTCTTTAGGGTTTAACAGATACGCCGCCTGCTGCGCGCCGAAATCCTGCACCGACACCAGGCCGTCTGAAAAGCCGGGCAGGCGGCTCACCGGCACGGCTTCTTCCAACGTAACCGCATATTCGTCCAACGCCTTTGCCGCGATACCTTCCGCCGCTAGCTTTTCCAGATACGATTCAGCATTGCCGTGTCGGCGGTTGACCCGCAAAGTCATCGGCGGATGCGATTGCAGCGCGGTGGTAATGTTGTGCCAATGTTTCGGATAATGGTTTCTCAAGTAAGCCACCCACCACACCGGCAGGTTGTGTTTCGCCACATCGTCTTTTTTGCAGGAAGCCGCGAGATTGTCGCGTTCACGCAAAAAGCGGCGCAAAATCGCATTGGCAAACGAGCGGAACTGGCCGCGGCCGATTTTAGCAATGCTTTCCACCGCTTCATTAACCACGGCATGAGGCGCATTGCGCGTGTAATGCAGTTGGTACATCGCCGCCAAAAGCAGGCTTTCAAGCTGCGGATTATCAATCGGCTTCTTCAGCATTTGACCAAGCATGTGCTTCAAACTGCCCAAATAACGCTGGCAACCGTAGGCAATATCCTGCAACGCGCCGTTTTCCTGCGCCGTCAGCTGCGGATGCGCCGCGCGGATTTGCGCCAACACATCCTGAAGGTTGCGCCCTTCTGCGACCGCCGCAATGCTGTCGGCGGCAAGTTTTTGGGCGAGGGACATACTCATATTTTTACTTTCTGATTCATATTTGATTTCACGTGTTCGGAGGATTTCAGACGGCCTGTTCGGCTGCCAACAATGCCCGATAATATTCGGCATCTGTTTTGGAAAAACAGCAAAAGATGATTTTTTCCACTGCCGGACATTGCGGCAGGGTTTGTTTCAAACTCTCCAAAGCAATACGTGCGGCGGCTTCGGCCGGAAAGCGGTACACACCGGTGCTGATGCACGGAAAGGCGATGCTGTGGAGATTGTGTTTCTGGGCAAGCAGCAAGGAATTGGCGTAGGATTGTGCCAATTTGGCCTCTTCATTTTGTTTTCCGCCAAACCATACCGGCCCGACCGTATGAATGACATAACGCGCAGGCAAACGATAGCCTTTGGTTATTTTGGCTTCGCCTGTGCGGCAACCGCCCAAAGTGCGGCACTCGTCCAGCAGCTCTTTGCCCGCGGCGCGGTGTATCGCACCGTCTACGCCGCCACCGCCCAACAGCGATGAATTGGCGGCATTGACAATCGCATCGACTGCCAATCGGGTAATATCGCCCTCGACCACTTCAAAAACAGCCATTGTTTTCTTTCCTCTACGTTGATTTCCAGCCTGTTACAAAACTGTTCCGACTTCAATCGTCCGGCCTGCCGCAAATGCCTGTATGCTCATGCGTTTGCTGCCGGAAGGCTGCAATTCGGTGATGTTCAGCGCATTTTCACCGCACGCCACCAGCAGGCCGTCTGAAGTGCAGGACAATACTTCGCCTGCCTTACCCTGTTTGGCCACGACTTCGGCTCGCCAGATTTTCATCGGTTTGCCTTGATACTCGACCCACGCGGCAGGTACGGGGTTAAAGGCGCGGATTTTGCGTTCGATAATATGCGCGGACTCGTTCCAATCGATACGCGCTTCTTCTTTGCTCAATTTCTGGGCGTAGGTAACACCTTCGTCAGGCTGCTTAACCGCGTTCAGACGGCCCTCCGCCTGCAGACGCTGCAAGTCGGCAACAATCGCTTCCGCACCCAAACCCATCAATGCGTCATGCACTTCGTTGGCGGTATCCGTAGGTTGGATGGCGTAGCGGTGTTCGCTGACCACATCGCCGGTATCCAAGCCGATGTCCATCTGCATGATGCACACGCCGGTTTCGGCATCGCCGGCTTCAATCGCACGTTGAATCGGTGCCGCGCCGCGCCAACGGGGCAACAGCGAAGCGTGGATATTGAGGCAGCCATGTTTGGGCGTATCCAACACATCCTGCGGCAAAATCAAGCCATACGCGGCCACCACCATCACATCCGCGCCTGTATCTTTGAGCATTTGCAGGGCTTCAGCGTTATTGCGCAACTTTTCCGGCTGCGCCACGGTCAAACCCAATTCCAAGGCAGCCTGTTTGACCGGCGATGCGGTCAACTGCATACCGCGGCCTTTGGGACGGTCGGGCTGGGTCAACACCAGCGGAATTTCAAAACCTGCGGCAGCGATGGCTTTCAAGGCGGCGGCGGCAAAATCGGGCGTACCGGCAAAGATGACTTTCATGTTGTGTCCTTGTGGAAATGGTTTGAATGGGCGCGTTGGGCAAACCGTTTCAGTTGAAAAGGCCGTCTGAAAGATTGAAAACCGAAGTCTGCCTTCTGTTTTGTCTTTTCAGACGGCCTTTAAGCGATGCGTAGGTCAGATGGCGTGTTTCTGACGTTTTTTCAGTTTGGTTTTGATGCGGCCTTGTTTCAGCTGCGACAGGTGTTCGACAAACACGATGCCCATCAGGTGGTCCAATTCGTGCTGCACGCAGATTGCCAGCAGGCCGTCTGCTTCCAGTGTGAATTTCTCGCCTTTTTCGTTCAAGGCTTCAACTTTGACGCGCTCGGCACGGGTTACGGTATCGTAAATGCCCGGTACGGACAGACAGCCTTCTTCATAAGTCGTCTCGCCGTCTTTTTCGACAATGACGGGATTGATGAACACGCGCGGCTCGCTGCGGTCTTCGGTCAAATCCATCACGACGATGCGCTCGTGTACGTCGACCTGAGTGGCCGCCAAGCCGATACCGCGTGCTTCGTACATGGTTTCAAACATATCGGCAACCAATGTCTGGATGCGCTCGTCGATTTTTTCAACAGGTTTGGCGACCGTGTGCAAACGCTCGTCGGGGTATTGGAGGATGTTCAGTAAAGCCATAATATTCTCGTTTTATAAAGCTGATGTGTGATTTTCATACAGATTCGGTTTCCGCCGCCACAATCTCCTGTCATGACAGCAACATTCAATGCTAAAATAACGCCGAAAAATGTTAAGATAGCGTGACGGAGGCCGTTCGTTATCGTATTGATGAATGGGCGGCAGTTTCGCAAACTCCAGCTTTCTCTGTTTATCATCTGAAGACAAACCGAATCGATTTCAAGGGGAACGGTTATGCAACAACGTATTATAACCCTGCTTTGCATGGCAGGCATGGCTATTTCTGCCCACACTCAGGCAGCTTCTTTAAAAATCCGCCCCAATGCACCACAACGCTACGTCGTTAAAAACGGCGATACCTTGTGGGGTATTTCCGGCAAATATCTGTACAGCCCATGGCAATGGAACCGCCTTTGGGGCGCTAACCGCAACGCCATCCGCAATCCGCATCTGATCTATCCGGGTCAGGTGTTGGTTTTACGCTACATCAACGGTCAGCCGCGACTGGGTTTTGAACATGCCCAAACCCGTTCAGACGGCATTCCCGTGATCAAACTGCATCCGCGCGTACGCGAAACTTCCGGCTACGGCATTCCGACCGTCAATGTCAACCTCTACCGCATGTTCATGAAACATCCGCAGATTATCGCTCCGGAAGAAACCGCCAACGCGCCGCGCCTGATTGCCGGCCCCGACAACCGCGTCCTCTACACCCAAGGCAACCGCGTGTACGCATACGGCCTGACCGAACCCGGCCGCTACCTGACCTACCGCGTCAATAAAAACATCACCGACCCGGAAACCGGCAAATTTCTCGGCCAAGAAGTTGTGTTCAGCGGCATCGCCAACACGCTGCCTTACACCGACTCCGCCTTGGAAAACCGCACCCGCGCTTCTGACGAAAAACTCAAAAGCAACGAGTATTACACCCAAGTCAACAAAGCCATGAAGCTGCGCACCCAATCCGCGCAACCTTTGGTTATCGAAAAAGCCGTTTCCGAAATCCGCAAAGACGACTATCTGCTAAAACTGCCCGAAGGCCTCGACAGCTTCAATGTTATGCCTCACGCCCCTGCCCGTCCGATTCAGGCCAAAGTCGTTTCCATCTTCGACGGCGTGGGCGAAGCCGGCCAGTTCCAAATCATTACTTTGGACAAAGGCGAACTCGACGGCTTGGACAAAGGCACTGTGGTCAGCCTCTACAAACGCGGCCGCCAAGTCCGTGTCAATCTGTCCAACAACCTGATTCGCAAGCCGAAAGACAAAGATACGGTTGAATTGGTTTCCATTCCGGCGGAAGAAATCGGCTTGGCAATGGTGTACCGCACATCCGACCATCTGGCCTCCGCCATTATTTTGGAAAGCCTGAACAGCATTTCCATCGGCGATACCGCTTCCGAACCCGGCCGTGATTTGGACAATATGGCCGATGAAAAAACCATGGACAAACCGGCTGAAGACGAACAAGAAAGAGAAATCGAACTGGAAGTCCGCAGCTGATTGAGCTTTCTTAGCAGCCATCCGGCAAATAAAGGCCGTCTGAAAACCTGTTTTTCAGACGGCCTTTTGATTGTTGCCCATCAAAATAAATAAAATCTGTAACACGCCGTTTTAAAGCGCAAACAATATCCCATGTCTTCAGCTATTTATCAGCTATCCCCTTTTCTATTGTCTTGCCGTTCTGCCATTCCAATCAGCAATATAGAAACCCTAACACGCTATTTATTGGCTGTTGATTGTTCCATCTATTCCTGCCAATCAAAAAGGCCGTCTGAAGATTTCAGACGGCCTTTTTATCCACAACTCAAATCCGATTATTTGAATTTATAAGTGTATTGCAAGCCCAAGATGTCCGCTTTGTTTTTGAAGCGGGCAGAGGATGCACCGCGGCTGTCTACGTCGTTGCCGCTGGCTTTGCCTGTGCGGTAAACCGTGTCATTGATGTGGATATGGCTGTACGCCGCATCGATAACATGGTTTTTACCCAGTTGATATTTAGCACCAACGGAGAACCAGATACGGTTGCCGTCAGGCAGGCTGTTCATGCGGTCTTCGGCACTTTTAACCGGTGATTTGTCGAAAGCGATACCGGCACGCAGTTGCAATGGTTCGGTAACTTGGTAAGAGCCGCCGAATGCGACTTTATAAGTGTTGCGCCAGTTAGGCGTGATGACGGTACGGTCAGATTGACCGTTGACAACTTTTTTGGTGTTTTCAAACACCAGCTCCGCTTTGTTGAAGCGGCTGTGGCGCGTCCAAGTCACATCGCCGAACAGGTTGGTTTTGTCGGTGGCGCGGTACATACCGTGAACAGACAAAGACTCAGGCGTGACGATTTTTACGCTGGCTTTTTCGTTCGGCACATAACCGCGTGCAGCCATTGCACCCAAATCCCAAGCACGTTTTGCATATGCGCCGTCCGCTTCCCAATCGGCAGTGCCTTTCAGCGTATGCGATACTTTGGAACGATAGTTCACACCCACGCGTGCGCGCTCGTTGATGTCCCACATCCACGCCAGTTGATAGCCGAAGTCCCAATCGTGGCCTTTTACATCGGCATGACCATCAGCCTTGCCGGTCGCATCGACAGCAATAGGACGGCCTGCTTGACGGGAAGCCAAGCCGCTGGCCAACTGGCTGATGGCGCCGGAAGCATCCCAGTCGGAGTATTTGCGCAATTCAGCTTTTGAATATTGGGCAATCAAACCGGCACCGACAGCGTGCTGCTCATTCAGTTTCCACGCGACTACCGGCTCGATGGCGATGGTGGTCAAACCCAGTTTGTTGATGTTATGGCGCAAGACGGAATCTTTTTCGTATTCAGTTGCAGAGCCGAAAGGAACATATACACCCAAACCCAAAGTCACATCGTCGCTGGCTTTGTACGCACCATAGACGTGCGGAGCAACGGTGGTTTCGGTAATTTTGCCGCTGGTCGAGCCGCTGACATCGGCACCCGTACGGAAGTGTTTCGCAGATTCCGCTTCATAATGAATGCTTGGGAAAACGATATTGGCGTTGACGGAAATTTGGCTGCTGTCAAGTTTGGTCAGGCCGGCCGGGTTGTAGAAAATGGTTGATGCATCGGCGGCTTCGGCGGCGGCGGCGTTGGCCGTGCCTTGAGCGTTAACGGATTGTGTGCCGAAGTGGTAACCGGAAGCTTGGACAGCGGTAGATAAAAGTGCTGTGCTTAAAATAAATGCTGTTTTTTTCAGATTGAAATGAATCATTTTGGTTTACCGTGAAAGTAGCGGACAAAGAAAAAGGCCGTCTGAAACGTCCTTTATTGATTTAGTATAGGTACTCAATTCTATACTACATCGTTATTCTTGCCTATTATTTTCGGTTTTTTACGGTATTATGTAGCAGTTGCACAAAGATTTAACCGATTAAAAACCTTAAAATCCCTATTGAAATTTTAACTCGATAGGGATTTTTATTATGGCGCAAAAGTTGCTGAAATACGAGTTAGTGGAACGCCTGTTAAAGCTAAAAGAAAAGCAAGATGAGCTGACGGTGCAAATGCAGTGTTTGTCACAAGAGATTAACGCATTAGCTCAACCTTATATACCGAAAGAACCAAAACCGCAGCCCTTGATTACGATGCGATTAGTCGCTCAAGTCTTACGTGAAAATCCTGATTGGATGTTTTGTGGGGAGATTGCTGAAAAGAGCTTAGCATTGTTGGGAAAACCACAATTTGTTGATATGGGCGATAAGCACTATAAGACAGTCAATCGAATACTGGTTAAATTGCGTAAAAGAGGAATCGTTGAAAGTGGATTGAAGTTTTGGCGGTTAAAGCCATTAAAATAGCGGTAGAAATACCGCTATTTTTGTTTCAGTCGCCATTTGACATCGGTTACGCCTCTTTCTAGTCGTTCTACTACGCCTTTTGTCAGCCAATGTTTTAACGCGCCACGCACCGAAACCATATGCTTCGGACGAACGATAGGGTCTTGTCTGTCTTTTATTAAGACAATCTCAGTAATTTCATTGACCGTGAAATAATGGTCGGGTTGAGCTTTAAGTACCGCTAAGACCATTGGTCTTAATTTCCCACGGAATCTATGTTTGTAGGTTCGATATGAATAAACCTCAGTATCGTATTCATCGGTTAAGGCTTCATCTTCCATCACTTCAAGAGCATCGTTGAGTTTTTTGATTTTTCGTTCAACTAATTCAAGATGTTCTAGTACCTGTGTTCGTTCACGCTGCAAGCGGTCGATTTTAGCCTGAATTTGGCTAAAGTAGATTTTATTTCCCATTACATTATCAACCTTTCTGCTTGTCTATGATTACCCTGCCAAGCCAAAAGTGTAAACAACACTGTTGATTTCTACACCTATCTTTGAGTGAGAAAAGAGTATAGAATAGGTTACATTTTTGTGAAACTTTTGTGCACATTTAATTGTCCGCACGGGAATTGCAAAAAAGTATAAAAGTATCAGATTGGTGTGATTGTTTATTTATTAAAGTGTGTTTTTAGCATTTTCTTAAATGAGCAGCGCACTTAGGTTAGATAAATGTATATACAGTAAGGAGATTCACTGTTATGAATAAAATATACAAGATTGTTTGGAATGCGGCCCAGGAGGCTTGGGTTGCCGTATCTGAACTTGCCAAGGGGCATGTAAAAGCCTCTTCTTCAGGCAAAAATGCCAAGCAAAGTACGGTGGTGGAGGAAGAAGGAAGTGCCTCTTCTACACTGTATAGCTTAGGTAAAGCGGCTGCAAATGCCATGGTGATTGGTGGCGTTGCGGTAACCTTATTCAGTTTAAGTCAAACGGCTCAAGCCGCTGACAAGCATGAGACAGCTGTTGTCGCTCAGCAAGGGACGAGAGAGAAAGCTCAAGGCCAAGAACCTAATGCATTGCTTGCTTTGGGCAATGACACTTATGCGGGAGGGCGTTCTACTGTTGTTATTGGGGAGTCCTCTAGGCTTAATGGTACGGTTGCTATGGCTCTTGGTAACGGCATTAATATTGATCACGGTATTGCTCCGCAATCTGTGTTTTTGGGGAAATCTATTGATGATAGATATAACCAGGATAAACCGTGAGGCAAAAAACAAAGTCAGTATGTAAAGTCACAAGTTATTGGTAGTGATATCTACTTTGGTAGCCTCACAAATAATAAAGTGGACGGTCTTAATCAAGCTACTCTTATGGGTAATAACATTAAACATTTGTCAGAGGAGCAATCTAACTCTATGATGACTGCCTCTAATTTTGTTTTTAGAGGCATTAAAGCTCAGGATAGTGCAGTGAATGGTCATGGCATTACTGTAAACCTTAATAGCTCTGCTAAGCGTGCTGTGTTGAATCGTTCAAGTATTACCGGTACCAAGATTAATATCAATTCTACTGGAGATATCAATGAGATGTTGGTTTCCGGTACTACGATTAGCGTAACCAGACAAAACAATGCTCTTGGAGGGGCCTTAGTTGGTAACAATATCAACTTTGATAGCACAGGTGCAACTGTAAATACAGAGAAGGTTAACTATGTTGGTCAAGATATCAATGTAACAGCCTCATCAACATCTAACCCATTATTTGGTCAAGGAATTGCACTTCATAATTCTAATCTTAGTGGTGCTCCAACCTTCGGTCAGAATATCAAATCAAGCAATTCAACAATTTCAAACACCTTAACACAAGGTTATAACACTACCTTTAACGGAGCTACGGTAAATGATTCGGTTCTTACAGTGAATAACGCCACTATAACCGGTCGTTTGACTAATGCGACATTAATGGGGCGTGATATTAACACCAGCGGCAATGTTGCTGATACTCAAGTTGTGGGTAACAGAAATACTGTAACAGCTTCGAATACTCAGGTATTGGGCAGCGGCATTACCGCGAATGTCAATAACTCTGTATATTTGGGCGATGGTTCAGAAGTTGAAGCGAAAGGTGTTGGTGAAAAGGTAGCTATAAATATTAAAACGGAGGGGCGTACTGCAGGGACTTCTGATTACGGTGAGCAGTTAATACACGATGGCACACGAGCCAAATTTGCGGGTGGTAGTGGTGTTTCGGGGGCTGTTACGGTTGGTAATGCAACGAATACTCGTCGAATTCAACATGTGGCTCCAGGGTACTATGATGCAAATTCTACCGATGCAGTGAATGGTTCTCAGTTATACGCTGTTGGGCAGTCGGCGGGTAACGCGTACTTTAAAGCAGTTGAAGCGGCGAAAGCAGCGAAGGCGGCAGATGATAAAGCGGTTGCAGCACAAGCACGCGCAGATGCAGCGCATACCTTAGCAACTACGGCAAATACAACAGCCAATAACGCATTAAACAAAGCGAATGCAGCAGACGCTAAAGCTGTATCAGCACAAGCAGATGCGACAAAAGCGAAATCAGACGCAGCAGCAGCGAAGAACGATGCAGGTCAAGCTTTAACGAAAGCAGGTGAAGCTAAGACAGCGGCAGCTGCGGCAGACACTAAAGCGGGTCAAGCTTTAACGAAAGCAGGCGAAGCTAAGACAGCGGCAGCTGCGGCAGACACTAAAGCGGGTCAAGCTTTAACGAAAGCAGGCGAAGCAGCACAAGCGGCAGCTGCAGCAGACACTAAAGCGGGTGAAGCTAAGACAGCGGCAGCTGCGGCAGACACTAAAGCGGGTCAAGCTTTAACGAAAGCAGGCGAAGCAGCACAAGC
>NZ_JBQCVL010000016.1:20906-20993 GCF_051958425.1 Neisseria sp. P0013.S005
GGCAGCGGCAGCAGATACCAAAGCGGGTGAAGCTAAGACAGCGGCAGCTGCGGCAGACACCAAAGCAGGTGAAGCTAAAGATGCAGC
>NZ_JBQCVL010000017.1:0-16232 GCF_051958425.1 Neisseria sp. P0013.S005
TTTTACCATGGTCAACGTGACCGATGGTGCCAACGTTTACGTGCGGTTTGCTACGTTCAAATTTTTCCTTAGCCATGAGCTAATTCCTTTACATATAAAGATCGATTAAAGAACAATGGCCGTCTGAAAATTTATTTTCAGTTTCAGACGGCCTTTTCTGATTAGCCTTTGCGGGCTTCAGTTACAGCAGCAGCTACGTGAGCAGGAGCTTCAGCGTATTTTTTGAACTCCATGGAGTAAGTAGCGCGGCCTTGGGTTGCAGAACGCAGGTCGGTTGAGTAACCGAACATTTCTGCCAGAGGTACTTCGGCGCGAACTTTCTTACCGCCGATACCGTCATCATCCATACCCAATACAACGCCACGACGACGGTTCAAGTCGCCCATTACGTCACCCATGTATTCTTCAGGTGTTTCCACCTCAACTGCCATGATTGGCTCCAACAGAGCTGGATTGGCTTTACGCATACCTTCTTTAAAGGCTTGAGAAGCTGCCAATTCAAAGGCCAGTTGTGAAGAGTCAACATCATGCGAAGAACCGAAGATCAAACGTACGCGTACGTCAACTACTGGGTAGCCTGCAACGATACCGTTAGGCAGGGTGTCACGGATACCTTTATCGACAGAAGGAATGAATTCGCGAGGAATCACACCACCTTTAATTTCGTCGATAAATTCGTAACCTGCACCACCCGGCTCCATAGGTTCCATTTTGATCACAACGTGACCGTATTGACCTTTACCACCAGATTGTTTGGCATGTTTGTATTCAGCTTCAACTTCTTTGCGGATGGTTTCACGGTAAGCCACTTGAGGCGCACCGATGTTTGCTTCCACGCCGAATTCGCGTTTCATACGGTCAACAATAATTTCCAAGTGCAGCTCACCCATACCAGAAATAATGGTTTGACCGGACTCTTCGTCTGTACGAACGCGGAAAGAAGGGTCTTCTTTCGCCAGACGGTTCAGGGCGATACCCATTTTCTCTTGGTCGGCTTTGGTTTTCGGCTCAACGGCAATATGGATTACCGGCTCAGGGAATTCCATGCGTTCCAAGATGATAGGTGCGCTTTCTGCACACAAGGTCTCACCAGTAGTAACGTCTTTCAGACCGATAGCGGCTGCGATGTCGCCAGCGCGTACTTCTTCAATTTCAGTACGGTCTGCAGCAGTCATTTGCACCAAGCGACCGATACGTTCACGAGTGCCTTTCACAGAGTTCAATACGGTATCACCGGACTTCACGACACCGGAGTAAACGCGGATGAAAGTCAGCTGACCAACGTATTTGTCGTTCAACATTTTGAACGCCAATGCAGAGAATTTCTCTTCGTCGCTGGCTTGACGGCTGTCGGCTTCTTCAGTGTTAGGGTTAACACCTTGAACCGGAGGAATATCGGTAGGAGCAGGCAGCAATTCTACTACTGCGTCCAACATACGTTGAACACCTTTGTTTTTAAATGCAGAACCGCACAACATTGGTTGGATTTCACCTGCCAAAGTACGTTGACGCAATGCGCCTACGATTTCTTCTTCGGTCAGCTCTTCACCACCCAAGTATTTATCCATCAATTCTTCGCTGGCTTCTGCTGCAGCTTCAATCATGTTTTGACGCCATTCTTCAGCAGTTTCAACCAACTCAGCAGGAATATCGCCATAGGTAAAGGTCGTGCCTTTGTCAGCTTCGTTCCAGATGATAGATTTCATTTTCAGCAGGTCAACAACACCACTGAAGCTATCTTCTGCACCAACTGGGATTACGATAGGTACAGGGTTTGCGCGCAAACGGGTTTTCATTTGCTCGACAACGCGGAAGAAGTTGGCACCTTGACGGTCCATTTTGTTTACAAATGCCAAGCGAGGAACTTGGTATTTGTTAGCTTGACGCCATACGGTTTCGGATTGAGGTTGAACACCACCTACTGCACAGTAAACCATTACTGCACCGTCCAATACACGCATAGAACGCTCTACCTCTACGGTAAAGTCAACGTGTCCTGGGGTATCAATGATGTTGAAACGGTGTTCAGGGAACTGTTTCGCCATACCGGACCAATAAGAAGTCACAGCAGCAGAAGTAATGGTAATACCACGTTCTTGCTCTTGTTCCATGTAGTCGGTAGTTGCTGCGCCGTCATGCACCTCACCCAACTTGTGAGTCAAACCTGTATAGAACAGAATACGTTCTGTTGTGGTTGTTTTACCCGCGTCAATATGGGCAGAAATACCAATATTGCGATACAGGCTGATAGGGGTCTTACGAGCCATTTTATTAGCCTTTCGATATTAGAAACGGAAGTGAGAGAATGCTTTGTTAGCTTCAGCCATACGGTGTACTTCTTCACGTTTTTTCAACGCACCACCACGACCTTCAGCCGCATCAATCAATTCGCCTGCCAAACGCAGGTCCATGGATTTCTCACCACGTTTACGGGCCGCATCGCGAACCCAGCGCATTGCCAAAGCCAGACGACGTGAAGGACGAACTTCAACAGGAACTTGGTAGTTTGCACCACCTACACGGCGGCTTTTCACTTCCACGATAGGTTTGGCGTTTGCAATGGCTTCGTTAAATACTTCGATTGCTACTTTGCCGGTTTTTTTCTCAATTTGTTCCAGTGCACCGTAAACGATACGTTCTGCAACAGATTTTTTACCGTCAATCATCAATACGTTCATGAATTTAGTCAGCTCAACGCTGCCGAATTTAGGATCTGGCAGTACGTCACGCTTAGGGACTTCTCTACGTCTTGGCATTTTAATTTCCTTTAATCTATTCAGTTGGGTCAATTCCCATGAATACCCAATTGAGTATTCACTTACTCGGCCGTTGTTCAGCTTAGGCGGCCGACGTGCCTATTTGAGTCCCGATAATTATTTAGGACGCTTAGCACCGTATTTAGAACGGGCTTGTTTACGGTCTTTAACACCTGCAGTATCCAAAGAACCGCGTACAGTGTGGTAACGTACACCTGGCAAGTCTTTTACACGACCGCCGCGAATCAATACGACGCTGTGCTCTTGCAGGTTGTGACCTTCACCGCCGATGTATGAAATTACTTCAAAACCGTTGGTCAGGCGAACTTTACATACTTTACGCAATGCAGAGTTAGGTTTTTTAGGGGTAGTTGTGTATACACGGGTGCACACGCCACGTTTTTGCGGGCAAGCTTCCAGTGCAGGCACTTTGTTTACGTACACAGGCTTTTGACGGCCTTTGCGTACCAATTGGTTAATAGTTGGCATATTTTCTCGTCCTGTTGAGTTAAATACTTGCCGACACCATGTCGACAAGATTGGAATTATATTTTTATTGTAAGGGTTTAGTCAAGCAAATGACTGATAAAGTTTGGTGTTTTCCAATTTATGTCTAAATTTTGGAAACAAAGGCCGAGACCTTTGCAAAATTCCTTTTTCCCCGACAGCTGAAATCCAAACAAAGATTTTCGGCTGTTTTTGTTTCAAATATCCACTGATTCTACTCAAATACCCCCCCTTAATCCCCCTTGGATACCTGATAATCAGGCATCCGGACCGCCTTTTAGGCGCAAACAGGCTCACTTAGCCTGTTGGCCGCTTTCAACAGGTTCAAACACATCGCCTTCAGATGGCTTTGCGCACTCACTTTGCTCAGTCCGAAGTAGGCTGCCCGGGCGTAGCGGAATTTACGGTGCAGCGTTCCAAAGCTTTGTTCGACCACATAACGGGTTTTCGACAAATACCGGTTACGTTTGGTTTGCGCTTCCGTCGGCGGACGGTTACGCTGGGCTTTGCGCATAATGCCGTCTAACAACTGATGCTCTTTCAGATGTTGTGGGAATTTAGGGGATTTTGGGGGGATTTTGCAAAGGTCTCAGGCCGTCTGAAAGATTCAGACGGCCTTTGTCATTTTAAATAAGTCCGTAATTTGGCTCTCTACTTATTTTTCTCCATTGCTTTCCTTATTTATTTAGACGGCCTTAATCTCTACCCTCTTTTAAACCCTCTAAAAAATAAAACCGCAAGACTGGCTTGCGGTTTTATTTTCACAATAATCCCGAGTGATTATTCGTCTGAAGCTTCGGTTTCAGAAGTTTCTTGATCAGCTTGCTGCCATTGTTGATGGCGACTGCGGTGGTAGGTCAAACCTGTACCGGCAGGAATCAAACGACCGACAATCACGTTCTCTTTCAAACCGCGCAGCTCGTCTTGTTTACCCATAATAGCAGCCTCTGTCAAGACGCGGGTTGTTTCTTGGAACGATGCCGCAGAAATGAAGCTGTCTGTAGACAAAGAGGCTTTGGTAATACCCAGCAACACGTTTTCGTAACGTGCCGGCTCTTTGTCTTCAGCCATGGCTTTTTCATTGGCAAGCATCACATCGCCACGCTCAACTTGCTCACCAGTAATGAACTCTGTATCACCGGAATCAACAATGTTCACTCGACGCAGCATTTGACGGATGATGACTTCGATGTGTTTATCGGAAATCTTCACACCTTGCAGGCGGTAAACCTCTTGCACCTCTTGAACAATGTAGCGAGCCAATGCTTCGATACCTTGCAGACGCAGAATGTCGTGTGGGTCTACGGCACCGTCTACGATGGTTTCACCGCGGTTTACCACTTGACCGTCGTGTACCAAAATCTGTTTCTCTTTAGAAATCAGGGTTTCGTATGCTACACCGTCTACGTCGGTAATAATCAGACGCTGTTTACCTTTGGTTTCTTTACCGAAGGAAACAGTACCTGTAATTTCTGCCAACATACCTGCATCTTTCGGCACGCGTGCTTCAAACAATTCGGCTACGCGTGGCAGACCACCGGTAATATCGCGGGTTTTAGAAGACGCTTGTGGAATACGCGCCAATACATCACCCTTACCGACTTCCTGACCTTCACGGATGGTAATCACCGTACCGACCGGGAATGCCATAGAAACAGGGGTAGTGGTACCTGGGATGCAAATTTCCAGACCGTTTTCATCCAACAGTTTGACAGTTGGACGCAACAGTTTAGAAGCACTAGAGGAACGACGTTTACCGTCAATCACCACCAGAGTAGACAAACCGGTTACATCATCAGTTTGTTTCGCAACGGTAACACCCTCTTCCACGTTCTCGAATTTCACCATACCTGCGTGTTCGGTGATCATCGGACGGGTATGCGGATCCCAAGTTGCCAAGGTTTGACCGGCTTTAATGGCTTCGCCGTCTTGTACCAGCAGGATTGCACCGTAAGGTACTTTGTGACGTTCACGTTCGCGACCGATATCGTCATGAATCACTACTTCACAAGAACGGCCGATGACAACCAACTCGCCTTTGTTGTTGGCAACGTAACGCATTTGGCTGCTGAAACGCGCTGTACCGTTGGATTTGGCTTCTACTTGGCTGGCTGCCGCCGCACGAGATGCCGCACCACCGATGTGGAACGTACGCATGGTCAGCTGAGTACCTGGCTCACCAATGGATTGTGCAGCAATCACACCAACTGCCTCACCGGCATTAACCAGTTTACCGCGTGCCAAGTCGCGACCATAGCAGTGTGCACACAGGCCATGACGGGTTTTACAAGTAATCGGCGTACGGACTTTGACTTCATCGACACCGGATTGGTCGATCATATCTACCAGTTTCTCGGTCAACAACGTACCGGCTTCAACCAAAGTCTCTCCAGTCGAAGGATCGACAACATCAGAAGCAGTAACGCGGCCCAAAATACGCTCACGCAAAGCTTCAATTACGTCACCGCCTTGTACCACTGCCTTCATCACAAAGCCGTCTGAAGTACCGCAATCGTCTTCAACAACCACCAAGTCTTGGGTTACGTCTACCAAACGACGGGTCAGGTAACCGGAGTTTGCAGTTTTCAATGCGGTATCCGCCAAACCCTTACGCGCACCGTGGGTCGCAATAAAGTATTGCAATACGGTCAGGCCTTCGCGGAAGTTAGAGGTAATAGGCGTTTCAATAATGGAGCCGTCAGGTTTCGCCATCAAACCACGCATACCGGACAACTGTTTAATCTGAGCCGCAGAACCACGGGCACCAGAGTCGGCCATCATGTAAATAGAGTTGAAGGACTCTTGGTCAACTTCGTTGCCGTCACGGTCGATAACTTTTTGTTTGGACAGGTTGTCCATCATCGCTTTAGCAATCTTATCGCCGGCACGACCCCAGATATCGACCACTTTGTTGTAACGTTCGCCGTTGGTTACCAAACCTTGACGGTATTGGTCTTCAATTTCTTTAACTTCGGCATTAGCCTCAGCCAGCAAGGCTGCTTTTTCTTTCGGAATTTCCATATCGTCAACCGCAATGGAAATACCGCCTTTTGCCGCAAAACCGAAACCGGTATACATCAGGTGGTCGGCGAAAATAACTGTTTCACGCAGACCGCACAGACGGAATGATGCGTTAATCAGTTTAGAAATTTCTTTTTTCTTCAGTGCTTTGTTGATGTACTCGAATGGCAGGCCTTTAGGCAAGATTTCGCTCAACAATGCACGGCCGACGGTTGTTTCGTAACGGTTAACGACAGGCTCAAACTCACCTGCTTCGTTTTTCACCCATTCACGCAGACGTACGGTAATTTTCGTACCCAGCTCAACCTGTTTGGTATGGTATGCACGATGCACTTCTTTCACATCGGCAAACAGGCTGCCTTCGCCTTTGGCATTGATGCGGTCGCGGGTCATATAGTACAGACCCAATACAATATCCTGAGAAGGTACGATGATTGGTTCGCCGTTGGCTGGAGACAATACGTTGTTTGAAGCCAGCATCAGCGTGCGTGCTTCCATTTGTGCTTCCAAGCTCAATGGAACGTGTACAGCCATTTGGTCACCGTCAAAGTCGGCGTTAAATGCAGCACACACCAATGGGTGCAACTGAATCGCTTTACCTTCGATCAGGATAGGTTCGAACGCTTGAATACCCAAACGGTGCAGAGTTGGCGCACGGTTCAGCATAATCGGATGTTCGCGGATGACTTCTTCCAAGATATCCCATACTTCAGGTACTTCTTGTTCAACCAATTTTTTCGCAGCTTTAACGGTAGAAGCCAAACCTTGTTTTTCCAATTTGTGGAAGATGAATGGTTTGAACAGTTCCAAAGCCATTTTTTTCGGCAGACCACATTGGTGCAGACGCAGGTATGGGCCTACGGTAATCACGGAACGACCGGAGTAGTCCACACGTTTACCCAGAAGGTTTTGACGGAAGCGGCCGCCTTTACCTTTAATCATGTCAGCCAATGATTTCAGCGGACGTTTGTTAGCGCCGGTCATCGCTTTACCGCGACGGCCGTTATCCAACAGAGAGTCAACTGCTTCTTGCAACATACGTTTTTCGTTACGAACGATGATGTCAGGCGCATGCAGTTCCAACAGACGTTTCAGACGGTTGTTACGGTTGATAACGCGACGGTACAAGTCGTTCAAATCGGAAGTGGCAAAACGACCGCCATCCAATGGAACCAACGGACGCAAATCAGGTGGCAATACCGGCAGCACATCCATAATCATCCATTCCAGCTTCATACCGGAACGATGGAAGGCTTCCAATACTTTCAAACGTTTAGCAATTTTTTTGATTTTGGTGTCAGAACCGGTAGATTCCAGCTCTTGACGCAGGATTTCGATTTCGCCGGTAATATCCAAGGTACGCAGCAATTCGCGGATACCTTCTGCACCCATTTTGGCATCGAAGTCGTCGCCGTATTCGTCCAGTTTGTTGTAGTAATCGTCTTCAGTCAGCAATTGACGACGTTGCAACGGAGTCATGCCGGGATCGGTTACCACAAATGCTTCAAAGTACAATACGCGCTCGATGTCGCGCAAAGTCATGTCCAGTACCATACCCAAGCGAGAAGGCAGGGATTTCAAGAACCAAATGTGGGCAACTGGTGCAGCCAATTCAATGTGGCCCATGCGTTCGCGGCGTACTTTGGACAGAGTCACTTCTACGCCACATTTTTCACAGGTTACGCCTTTAAATTTCAAGCGTTTGTATTTACCGCACAAACATTCATAGTCTTTGACCGGACCAAAGATTTTGGCGCAGAACAAACCGTCGCGCTCAGGTTTGAACGTACGGTAGTTGATGGTTTCAGGTTTTTTAACTTCGCCATAAGACCATGAGCGGATGGTTTCGGGAGAGGCAATACCGATTTTGATGGCATCAAACTCTTCTTCCATGCCGGCAGTTTGCAACGGATTAAATAAGTTCAACAAATTCATTTTTGCTCCTTGAAGGAAGTATTTTTACCGCATGGCGGATTTTCGATATTGGGAAACGGTACTTTTGATTTCAGACGACCTAAATGCCGATTGCTTCATTCTTATTCTGAAACCACTTTTTCAGACGACCTTAAAAGGCCGTCTGAAAACTTCTGTTTAGTAACGTTCCAAATCGATATCCAAGCCCAGTGAGCGAATCTCTTTAACCAATACGTTGAAGGATTCAGGCATACCGGCATCGATTTTGTGTTCGCCTTTGACGATGTTCTCGTACATTTTGGTACGGCCGTTCACGTCGTCAGACTTCACAGTCAGCATCTCTTGCAGCGTGTATGCCGCACCGTATGCTTCCAATGCCCAAACCTCCATCTCACCGAAACGTTGGCCACCGAACTGAGCTTTACCGCCCAGAGGCTGCTGGGTAACCAGACTGTATGGACCGGTAGAACGGGCGTGCATTTTTTCGTCAACCAAGTGGTGCAGTTTCAGATAGTGCATCACACCGACTGTAACCTTGCGGTCAAATGCTTCACCTGAACGGCCGTCATACAGCGTGATTTGAGTTTTACTGTCATTGAAGCCCAGTTTCTCAACCTCAGGATCTTCGCTTGGGTAAGCCAAGTTCAACATTTCGCGGATTTCAGACTCTTTCGCACCGTCGAATACAGGAGAAGCGAAAGATGCACCTTTACGCAGGTTGGAAGCCAACTCGATGATTTCTTCATCTGTCAGGCTGTCCAAATCTTCTTTCTTGCCGCTACCGTTGTAGAGCTTGTTCAAGAATTCACGCAGCTCGCTGGCTTTGCGTTGCTCTTTCAGCATGCGGTCGATGCGTTCGCCGATACCTTTTGCCGCCCAACCCAAGTGAACTTCCAGAATCTGACCGATGTTCATACGGGAAGGTACGCCCAATGGGTTCAGTACGATGTCTACCGGACGGCCGTCAGCCATATAAGGCATGTCTTCCACCGGCAGAATGCGTGATACCACACCTTTGTTACCGTGGCGACCCGCCATTTTGTCACCGGCTTGCAGACGGCGTTTGATGGCGATAAATACTTTCACCATTTTTTGTACGCCCGGTTGCAGCTCGTCGCCTTGGGTCAGTTTTTTCTTTTTGATCTCATACAACTCATCCGCTTCTTCGCGTTTTTGTTGCAGGCTCAATTTAATCAGTTCCAACTGTTTGGCCAAATCTTCATCAGCCAGACGGATGTCAAACCAATCATGTTTGCTGGACAGGCTTGCCAAATATTCGGTAGTGATTTCGCTGCCTTTAGCCAGCTTCATCGGACCACCATTGGCTTTTTGACCAACAATCATACGCTCGATACGGTCGAATGCGTCATTATCGAAAATACGCAATTGATCGCCCAAATCTTGACGGTAACGTTTCAATTCAGAATCAATAATGGATTGAGCACGTTTGTCGCGTTGAATACCTTCACGAGTGAAGACTTGAACGTCGATAACCGTACCGCTCATGCCGGTAGGCATACGCAATGAAGTATCTTTTACGTCAGATGCTTTTTCACCGAAGATAGCACGCAGCAGTTTTTCTTCAGGAGTCAGTTGGGTTTCGCCTTTAGGTGTTACTTTACCTACCAAGACGTCACCGGCTTCTACTTCTGCACCGATATATACGATACCGGATTCATCCAAACGGTTTTGCATACGCTCAGACAAGTTCGGAATATCGCGGGTAATGTCTTCCGCACCCAATTTAGTGTCACGTGCAACAACGTTCAGCTCTTCAATGTGAATCGAAGTGTAACGATCGTCCGCAGCCACTTTTTCTGAAATCAGAATCGAGTCTTCGTAGTTGTAGCCGTTCCATGGCATGAAGGCAATGGTCATGTTTTGACCCAAAGCCAACTCACCCAAGTCGGTAGATGCACCATCGGCCACCAAGTCACCACGTTGCAACACATCGCCTGCTTTTACAGCCGGACGTTGGTTGATGTTGGTAGATTGGTTGGAACGGGTAAATTTAACCAAGTTGTAAATATCGACACCTACTTCACCGGCAGTCGCTTCATCATCATGAACACGAACTACAACGCGGTTGGCATCTACATACTCAACCACACCACCACGGCGGGCAACGATTGCAGTTGCAGAGTCAACGGCAACAGAGCGCTCGATACCGGTACCTACCATTGGTTTTTCAGGACGCAGGCACGGTACGGCCTGACGTTGCATGTTGGCACCCATCAACGCACGGTTCGCGTCATCATGTTCCAAGAATGGAATCAGAGATGCTGCAACGGATACCACTTGACCGGTTGCCACGTCCATATATTGAACACGGTCAGGCGTTGCCATAATGGTTTCGCCTTTTTCACGACAAGTAACCAAGTCGCCAATCAAATTACCGTCTTTGTCCAAATCAGCATTCGCCTGTGCAATCACATAGCGGCCTTCTTCAATGGCAGACAAGTAATCGATTTCCTCAGTTACTTTGCCGTCGATAACGCGGCGGTAAGGAGTTTCCAAGAAACCATAATCATTGGTACGCGCATAAACGGACAATGAGTTGATCAAACCAATGTTTGGACCTTCAGGTGTTTCAATAGGACATACACGGCCGTAGTGGGTCGGATGTACGTCTCGCACCTCAAAGCCCGCACGTTCGCGAGTCAAACCACCAGGGCCCAATGCAGATACACGGCGTTTATGGGTTACTTCAGACAATGGGTTAGTCTGATCCATAAATTGGCTCAATTGGCTGGAGCCAAAGAATTCTTTAATCGCGGCAGAAACAGGTTTTGCATTGATCAAGTCATGCGGCATCAAGTTCTCAGATTCTGCTTGGTTCAAACGCTCTTTAACTGCACGTTCCACGCGAGCCAAACCGCTGCGGAATTGGTTTTCAGTCAACTCACCTACCGAACGCACACGACGGTTGCCCAAGTGGTCAATATCGTCCACTTCGCCATGACCGTTACGTAATTCAACCAAAGTAGCAATTGAGGCAACAATATCTTCGACGCTCAGAACATAACCGCCTTTTTCGGCGGCGCCTGCGGAAGTTTCATTCAACAAACGACCATACCAAGACTGCTGTTGTACTTCAGACAATTTTTGTTCATAAGTCCGCGTATTGAATTTCATACGGCCTACGCGAGACAAATCGTAACTGTCTTCACTGAAGAACAAGCGGTTAAACAATTGCTCGACTGCCTCTTCGGTAGGCGGTTCGCCCGGGCGCATCATGCGGTAAATCGCAACACGTGCTGCTTGCTGATCAGCAGTCTCATCAGTACGCAGAGTGCTGGAGATGTAGCCGCCTTGATCCAATTCATTGATATAAAGGGTCGTAATTTCTTTTACGCCATGGATATCAAGCTTGGCCAACAGTTCTTCTGTAATTTCATCGTTAGCAGAAGCCAATACTTCGCCGGTTTCCGGATCAATCAGGTCAGCAGCCAATGCTTTGCCTATCAGGCTTTCTGGCTCCACATCCAAACGAGTCAAGCCTGCATTGGTAATATCACGGATATTTTTCGCAGTAATGCGTTTACCTTTAGCAACCAGTACATTGCCTTCTTTATCCAAGATATCAACTTTGGCAGTTTCACCTTTCAGACGGCCTGCAATCAGATCAGTTTGAACACCGTTTGAAGACAAATAGAAAGTTTCTTTGTCGTAGAAAATATCCAAGATTTGCTCATTATTGTAGCCCAAAGCTTTCAACAAAATCGTAACCGGCATTTTACGGCGACGGTCGATACGGAAATACAACAAATCTTTTGGATCAAATTCAAAATCCAACCATGAACCACGGTAAGGAATAATACGAGCAGAGAACAACAGCTTACCGGAAGAATGTGTTTTACCACGGTCATGCTCAAAGAACACGCCTGGAGAACGGTGCAGCTGGGAAACAATCACACGCTCAGTACCATTGATGACAAAAGAGCCACTTGGCGTCATCAATGGGATTTCACCCATATACACTTCGTTTTCACGAACTTCTTTTACAGTCGGCTTAGATGCTTCTTTATCCAAAATCACTAAACGGATACGGGCACGCAATGGAGCCGCGTAAGTAATGCCGCGCAATTGACATTCAGGAATATCGAATAAAGGCTCGCCCAATGTGTAATGCACAAACTCCAAGCGCGCATAACCGTTATGGCTCACAATCGGGAAAATAGAATTAAATGCTGCTTGCAGACCATCATCAGTGCGTTGGTCAAAAGCATTTTCCAGCTGTAAAAATTTCGCATAAGAATCAATTTGGGTTGCCAGCAGGAAAGGAACATCTAAGACATTCTCTCGCTTTGCAAAACTCTTACGGATACGTTTTTTCTCGGTAAACGAATAGCTCATATACACTCCGAAAAGCAATTTTAAATAATAGGCCGTCTGAAGCAACGGTATGCATCAACCTGATATTTACATTTATTTGCAATGATTTTAGAAAGACTATGCAAATAAATGTAAACAATGCCTGATGCTTATTTCAAGAAGCAAAATAAGGCTGGCAGAAAACTGCCAGCCTTCATAGGAAGCATCAAATTATTTGATTTCGACTTTAGCGCCGGCTTCTTCCAATTGTTTTTGGATGTCTTCAGCTTCAGCTTTAGAAACACCTTCTTTCAGAGTTTTAGGTGCACCGTCAACGATGTCTTTAGCTTCTTTCAGACCCAGGCCAGTGATAGCGCGGACAACTTTAATCACGCCAACTTTTTGATCACCGGCAGAAGCCAATACTACGTCGAATTCAGTTTTTTCTTCAGCAGCAGCTGCACCAGCACCTGCAGGGCCTGCAACTGCAACTGCAGCAGCAGAAACGCCAAATTTTTCTTCAAAAGCTTTAACCAAGTCGTTCAATTCCATTACGGTCAAAGAACCAACGGCTTCCAAAATGTCTTCTTTAGTAATAGCCATGCTATTTATACTCCAAATATTGTATTAAAAATAATTGATTAAATGAAACAAAATCGATTAAGCGGCTTCTTCGCCAGCTTTTTTCTCTGCCAAAGCAGCCAAACCACGTGCAAAGCCTGATACAGGAGCTTGCATAACGAACAACAGTTTGGACAACAGCTCTTCGCGGCTTGGAATAGAAGCCAACTCAGCAACCTGAGCAGGATTCATCACTTCGCCATTGTAAGAACCGGCTTTAACGATAATTTTGTCATCTTTTTTCGCGAATTGGTGCAGCACTTTAGCAGCAGCAACAGCATCTTCAGAAGCAGCGTAAACCAATGGACCAACCATTTGATCGGCCAAACCTGCGAATGAAGTACCCTCTACTGCGCGACGAGCCAGAGTATTTTTCAGAACGCGCAAGTAAACGCCTTCTTTACGTGCATTCGCACGAAGCTCAGTCATGCTGGAAACACTGATACCGCGATATTCAGCGACTACGAGAGTTTGAGCGTTAGCAATTGCTGCGCTAATTTCCTCTACGGCCACTTTCTTGGTTTCAATATTGAGACTCAAGGTCTACCTCCCACTGTTTATAAACAGGATACCGAAATGATATCCCACCAGCGCGGTAACCTAAAAAGACATCTTACAAGCAATCTTGCAATGTGTTTCAGGACTACCGTCTGCGTAGGGCAGTTACGATTAAATCTTACGATCCCTACGGTCTTGGACATCTACTTAATTTTAAGTAGCCCAAATTCAGGCAATCCAGAAAACCGGATCACCTGAAAATTTCTTAGTTATTCACGCTTGCAGTATCAACGCGAACACCCAAACCCATAGTGCTGGATACAGCAACTTTTTTCAGGTACTGACCTTTAGCAGCAGCAGGTTTAGCTTTAACGATAGCATCCAGCAACGCATTGAAGTTTTCTTTCAAGTCAGCTTCAGCGAAAGAAGCACGACCGATAGTTGCATGAACGATACCGGCTTTATCTGTACGGTATTGTACTTGACCTGCTTTTGCATTTTTAACTGCTTCAGCAACGTTAGGAGTAACAGTACCTACTTTAGGGTTTGGCATCAGACCACGAGGACCCAAGATGGTACCCAATTGACCAACGATACGCATTGCATCAGGAGAAGCAATAACAACGTCAAAGTTCAGGTTACCAGCTTTGATTTCAGCGGCCAGATCTTCAAAACCGACAATATCTGCACCAGCTTCTTTAGCAGCATCTGCATTTGCACCTTGAGTAAACACAGCTACGCGAGTTGTTTTACCGGTACCTTTAGGCAGAACGACTGAACCACGAATAACTTGGTCAGATTTACGAGGATCAACGCCCAGATTGAAAGATACGTCAACAGACTCATCAAATTTAGCAGTAGCAGCTTTTTTAACCAAAGCAATTGCTTCATCGATTGCGTACAATTTGTTAGCTTCAACAGAAGAGCGCAGAGCTTTCAAGCGTTTAGATACTTTAGCCATTATACAACACCCTCCACATCCAAGCCCATTGAGCGAGCAGAGCCGGCGATAGTACGGACAGCAGCATCCAAGTCAGCAGCAGTCAAATCAGGCTCTTTAGTTTTAGCAATTTCTTCCAACTGAGCGCGGGTCAATTTACCCACTTTGTTAGTCAGAGGATTAGAACTACCTTTTTGCAGACCAGCAGCTTTTTTCAACAAGATAGAAGCTGGTGGAGTTTTCATCACAAAAGTGAATGATTTATCTGCAAATGCAGTGATCACGACTGGAATTGGTAACCCAGGTTCCATACCTTGGGTTGCAGCATTAAATGCTTTACAGAATTCCATGATGTTCAAACCACGTTGACCCAAAGCAGGACCAACTGGGGGAGATGGATTGGCTTTACCTGCAGGAATTTGCAGTTTGATGTAGCCGATAATTTTCTTTGCCATTTAAGGACTCCTAAAAACGGGTATAACGCGGAACCATTCCGCTTCCCAAACAGAATTTGCGATTATATCCGCTTAAAAAAAAAATTTCAAGCGAATTAAACCACTTAAATCTTTTCAACCTGACCGAACTCTAATTCAACCGGTGTTTCACGACCAAAAATCTGAACTGAAACACGCAATCTATTACGCTCGTAGTTAACTTCATCAACAATTCCATTGAAATCAGCAAATGGACCTTCATTCACACGAACCTGCTGACCAACCTCAAATTCAACTTTTGGTTTTGGCTTCTCAACACCTGTTTTGGCTTGTTGCAAAATAGCATCTGCATCTTTTTGAGAAATTGGGATTGGACGATTTCCGCTACCACCTACAAAACCATTTACTCGAGGGGTGCTCTTAACCAAGTGCCATGAATCATCGGTCATTTCCATTTCAACCAACACATAGCCTGGATAGAATTTACGCTCACTGATGGTTTTTCGGCCATTCTTGATATCTACCACTTCCTCTACAGGAACGAGAATCTGACCGAAATATTCTTCCATGTTTTCACGAGCAATGCGCTCTTTCAATGTTTTTTGAACATTTTTCTCGAAACCGGAATAGGCCTGTACCACATACCAACGCTTTGACATCTTTACCCTTTCCTATTTAATAAAACATCAAAAAACAACCATGAAATAATTGTATCTGCCGCATAAATGAAAGCTGCTAAAACTGCGACGAAGATAATCACGAATACAGTCATTTTGACCGCTTCATCGCGACTCGGCCAAACTACCTTCTTGAACTCAGTCCAAGAGCTCTTAAAATATGCAAACAGACCTTCTTTCTTTTTAGGAGCCGGCTTATTACTTACCACAACTTCCTTTTTCTGATGGTCTTCTTTGCGTCCAGACGGATGTTCTGTCATCTTTACTCACTTATCAATACCCCACCCGCCTTCATTTTAGATAGTGGCATTGATCCATTAATTAATTCCAAATAATCTTAAAACTTAAGTACAAAAAAATTAACCGGCACAAGGCCGGTTAATTTTTTATTTGGCAGGCCAAGAGGGTCTCGAACCCCCAACCCTCGGTTTTGGAGACCGATACTCTACCAATTGAGCTATTGGCCTCTAAACTTAAGCGATTACAGAAGAAACCACACCCGCACCTACGGTACGACCACCTTCGCGAATCGCAAAGCGCAGACCTTCTT
>NZ_JBQCVL010000018.1:0-16064 GCF_051958425.1 Neisseria sp. P0013.S005
CGGTAAGGCGGAACGGGTTATCCGCACCCTGATGGAGATGTGGCATGGGAAACAGTTGTTTGACAGTCAGGAACACCGGCGAAAGGAGTTGTGCCGCTTTGTTAATTTCTATAACACTGTGAAGCCGCACCGCAGTTTGAATGGCGATACGCCGTTTGAGGTCTTGCAGGCTTATTTTTCTCAACCTGTGGTGTAAACAACGCAACGTTTTCCTACAGGTTATGGCTTAAGAAAACAAATTTTCCTCTTGTTTTAGGCGTATTTTGTTGGGAAACGTTGTTTTTTACAGACAGAGTAGGTATGGAGAATAGTTGTTTATTTCGTAATATGTTTTTCTAAAAGGAAATTTTAGGCGAACCATAAAAGACGGCTTATTGAGTTTGGAGTTTAAATGTTGTTTATATTGTTTTCAGACGGCCTTGTTGAGTGAGATTTATAGAGACCTTTGCAAAAATAGTCTGTTAACGAAATTTGATGCATAAAAATGCGCCAAAAAATTTTCAATTGCCTAAAACCTTCCTAATATTGAGCAAAAAGTAGGAAAAATCAGAAAAGTTTTGCATTTTGAAAATGAGATTGAGCATAAAATTTTAGTAACCTATGTTATTGCAAAGGTCTCTTATAGTGTGTTGGGTTTTAAAATTATAAAAACCTGCCTGAGTGATCAGGCAGGTTTCATTTGCTTGAAAGACAGATTAGTTTTTGTCTTGGTCAACCAGTTTGTTTTTAGCGATCCAAGGCATCATAGAACGCAGTTGTGCGCCAACTTTTTCGATTTGGTGGTCGGCAGTCAGGCGGCGGCGGGCAGTCATACTGGCGTAGTTGACGGCACCTTCTTGGATGAACATTTTGGCGTATTCGCCGGTTTGGATGCGTTTCAAGGCGTTGCGCATGGCCTCGCGCGATTTATCGTTGATAACTTCCACGCCGGTAACGTATTCGCCGTACTCCGCGTTGTTGGAAATGGAGTAGTTCATGTTGGCGATGCCGCCTTCGTAAATCAGGTCAACGATGAGCTTCATTTCGTGCAGACACTCGAAATAGGCCATTTCGGGCGCGTAGCCTGCTTCGGTCAGGGTTTCAAAGCCGGTTTTAATCAACTCGACCACACCGCCGCACAATACGGCTTGTTCGCCAAACAGGTCGGTTTCGGTTTCTTCGCGGAAGTTGGTTTCGATTACGCCGCCTTTAGTGCCGCCGTTGGCTGTTGCGTAAGACAGGGCGATGTCTTTGGCTTTGCCGCTTTTATCTTGGTAAACGGCGATCAGTGAAGGGACGCCGCCGCCTTTCAGGAATTCGCTGCGTACGGTGTGGCCAGGGCCTTTAGGGGCGATCATGATAACGTCGAGGTCGGCGCGAGGTACGATTTGGTTGTAGTGTACGTTGAAGCCGTGGGCAAACGCCAATACTGCGCCTTCTTTCAAGTTAGGCTCGATTTCGTTTTTGTATACGATAGGTTGGTTTTCGTCAGGCAACAGAATCATTACAACGTCGGCTGCTTTGGTTGCTTCAGCAACGGTGCGCACGTCGTGGCCGGCTGCTTCGGCTTTTTTCCAAGAGCCGCCTTGGCGCAGACCGATTACGACATTTACGCCGGAATCTTTCAGGTTTGCTGCGTGTGCGTGACCTTGTGAACCGTAACCGATGATGGCAACGGTTTTGCCTTTGATCAGAGAAAGGTCAGCGTCTTTATCGTAATAAACTTGCATTTTATTTCCTTAGTGTAAGAGGGTTCCGGATAATCCGGGTTGAGTTAAAAGTAATAGGGGTTTAAGCGGGGACTTGGTTCATCAAGACGATTTCCAATGCTTCGGTTTTTCCTTCGATGGATTTGACGAAGTTTTGGAAATGTTCGCTGGCATTGTGTTCGTCAATAGCTGCTTGGGATTTCCAGCTTTCCACGAATACGAAACGGTTGGGTTTGCCGATTTCTTGGTGCAGGTCGTAGCTGATGTTGCCTTCTTCTGCACGGCTGGCTTTGACCAAGTCTTTAAACTGGGCAGCCAGAGCCTCGGTGTATTCGGGTTTGACGGTAACTAATGCAACGATTTGGATGCTTGACATATTTGTCTCCTACTGTTTTTCAGACGGCCTTTGTTGAAAGTAAAAGGCCGTCTGAACGATACAGCGTTAAATTTTCAAAATACGCTCGCCACGGCCGATACCGGCTGCGCCTGTGCGTACGGTTTCCAAAATTTGAGCACGACCGACTGTTTCGAGGAAAGAGTCGAGTTTTTCGGTAGAACCTGTGATTTCGATGGTGTAGCTGCGGTCTGTTACGTCAATGACGCTGCCACGGTAGATTTCAGTCAATCGCAGGAATTCGTCACGGTCTTTACCTACGGCGCGGACTTTTACCAACATCAGCTCGCGTTCGACAAAACGGCTTTCGTTCAAATCGACCACTTTGATAACTTCAATCAGTTTGTTGAGCTGTTTGGTGATTTGCTCGATAACGTGTTCGTCGCCATGGGTAACGATGGTCATGCGAGACAAGGTTTTGTCTTCGGTTGGTGCAACAGCCAAGGAGTCGATATTGTAATCGCGTGCGGAGAACAAACCTACCACACGGCTCATCGCACCTGATTCGTTTTCCATCAGAATAGATAAGATATGTCGCATTTTTCTCTCCTTACGCTGACAATGTTTCGCGCATATGCGGCGGCAGAACCATCTCGTCCAAGCCTTTGCCGTTGCCGACCATGGGCAGCACGTTTTGTTTCTTGTCGGTCAAGAAGTCCATAAATACCAAACGGTCTTTTTGTTTGACTGCTTCCAAAAGCGCGCCTTCAACATCGGATTTTTTGTCCACACGGATGCCAATGTGTCCGTATGCTTCAGCCAGTTTGACGAAATCGGGCAGGGAATCGAAATAGGTTTCCGATTCGCGGTTGCCGTAATACAGTTCCTGCCATTGGCGAACCATGCCGAGATAGCCGTTGTTCAGGGTAACGACGTTCACCGGAACGCGGTATTGGAAGCAGGTGGACAGCTCTTGGATGTTCATCTGAATCGAGCCTTCGCCGGTGATACAGAATACATCTTGATCAGGAGCAGCCAGTTTCGCACCGATGGCATATGGCAAGCCGACGCCCATTGTGCCTAAACCGCCGGAATTGAGCCATTGGCGAGGACGCTCGAATGGGTAATATTGGGCGGTAAACATTTGGTGTTGACCGACGTCGGAAGTGATGATGGCAGAATTATTGGTGATTTCGGCCAGTTTTTGAATGACGTATTGCGGTTTGATGATTTCGCTTTCATTATCAAACCACAGGCAGTTGCGCGAACGCCATTCTTCAATGCTTTTCCACCATTTATCCAATGAGTCGGCTGCAGGTGCAGATTCTTGTTTGCCCCACAATTGAATCATTTCGGACAATACGTTTTTCACGTCGCCGACAATCGGGATATCCACTTTGACGCGTTTGGCAATGCTGGACGGGTCAACGTCAATATGAATAATTTTTTTGGCTTTTTCAAAGAATTTGGACGGTACGGAAATCACGCGGTCATCGAAGCGCGCACCGATTGCCAGTACAACGTCTGCATTCTGCATGGCGAGGTTGGCTTCGTAAGTGCCGTGCATACCCAGCATGCCCAAGAATTGGCGGTCGCTGGAAGGGTATGCACCCAAGCCCATCAATGTACCGGTACAAGGAGCGCCGATCATGCGGACGAATTTGGTCATTTCCTCAGAGGCATTGCCCAAAACCACGCCGCCGCCGAAGTAAACAATAGGGCGTTTGGCGGAAGCCAGCATTTGTACGGCTTTTTTGATTTGACCGATGTGGCCTTGTACAACCGGTTGGTAAGAGCGGATGAAGATGTCTTCTTGCGGATAGCTGAATTTAGCCATTGCTTGGGTGACATCTTTAGGAACATCGACAACAACGGGCCCCGGACGGCCGCTTGCGGCGATTTGGAAAGCTTTTTTGATGGTGTCTGCCAACTCAGCGATATTGGTTACCAAGAAATTGTGTTTGACACAAGGGCGGGTAATGCCGACTGTATCCACTTCTTGGAATGCGTCTGTCCCGATGAGGGAGTTGCCCACCTGGCCGCTGATGACTACTAACGGAATGGAGTCGCTGTAAGCGGTGGCGATGCCGGTCAGCGCATTGGTTACGCCTGGGCCGGAAGTTACCAAAGCAACGCCGACTTTGCCGCTGACACGGGCATAGGCATCTGCCGCATGTACGGCTGCCTGCTCGTGGCGAACCAGGATGTGCTTGAATTTATTGAGTTGGAAAAGGGCATCGTAGATTTCGATAACCGCGCCGCCCGGATAGCCGAATACATACTCGACACCTTCGGCTTTGAGACTTTGCACGATGATTTGTGCGCCAGATAATTGCATATTGACCTCTTTTATATGGTTTCAAACCAATAGGAACAATCCGCCTCACCACAGCACCTGTAATGCAATTCCACCAAGCAGCGATTTAGGGTACGCGCACTGAGGGAATACGATGACAGTCAGACTATCCAAGCAATTGGGAAGAAACACAGAGTTTGTGAAAAAGAGTAGAAACGATAACGCAATCCGACTGTACAAGCAAGACAAAATCTTTCATCTTTTAACGTTTAAGGAATAAAAATAGATTATCTTTTGATTTTAAAGAAATAAAAAAACAGTTTTATTGAGTTTGATGTGGGTGGATTGTTGACAGTTTGAGTAAGGAGAAGGTTTTTGCAAATGATAAATAGCAAAAAACCTCTTGACTGAATCAAGAGGTTTTTTTAATTTGGTGCCCAGGGTCGGACTCGAACCGACACACCTTGCGGCGGGGGATTTTGAGTCCCCTGCGTCTACCAATTTCGCCACCTGGGCTAGCGAAGAAGTCGTCATTATAGCGAGTTCTCGAATCTTGTAAAGCAGTAATTGAAAAAAAATTGGATTATTTTTATATTTGTTTGATTTTTAATGAATTAAACTTTTTGCGTTTGATGACTATCTAAATGGAAGGCAGATTTTTAAAACAAAAAAAGCAGTATTTATCTGCAAAAAGGGCTATATTTAATGTGTCAAACGCGTTAATATGAAGATGTTTTGTTTTTATATCGGCCGGGCAGTTATTTGGCCGCACTTAATTTGAAACGGTTTTGGAGAAAATTTATGCTTTCCGTTACACGAACTTTCCTACTCAGTGCTTTTGCGTTGGCTGCTCTAGCTGCTTGTCAGCCTAAAGAGGAGGCCAAAGAGGCTTCTTCGACACCTGCCGCTTCTGCTGCACCTGCTGCTTCCGGTGAGTCTGTGCCCAAAGTGCAAGCGCGCGGTACCGATATGCGCAAAGAAGACATTGGCGGCGATTTCACATTGACCGATGGCGACGGCAAACCTTTCAGCCTGAGCGATTTGAAAGGCAAAGTGGTTATCCTGTCTTTCGGTTATACCCACTGTCCTGATGTATGCCCAACCGAGTTGCTGACTTACAGCGACACGTTGAAACAATTGGGCGATCAGGCTAAAGACGTGAAAGTAGTATTTGTCAGCATCGACCCCGAGCGCGATACGCCTGAAGTAATCGGCAAATACGCCAAACAGTTCAACCCTGACTTTATCGGTCTGACGGCTACCGGCGATCAAAGCCTGCCTGTCATCAAACAGCAATACCGTGTGGTATCGGCTAAAGTCAACCAAAAAGAAGACAGCGAAAACTATTTGGTCGACCACTCTTCAGGTGCATATTTGATTGATAAAAACGGTGAAGTGGCGATTTTCTCGCCTTATGGCAGCGAGCCGGAAACGATTGCGGCTGATGTGAAAACTTTATTGTAAAAACGTAGTTGAGGCCGTCTGAAATGGGTTGTGGATTTCAGACGGCCTTCTTGTTTTTGATACGGCAAAGGAGAAGAACAAAATGACCGACACACTTTTAACGGTTGCTTTATCCAAGGGACGAATTTTTGAGGAAACCCTGCCGCTGTTGGCCGCCGCCGGTATTGTGCCTGCAGAAGAGCCGGAAAAATCGCGTAAGCTGATTATTGGCACGAATCATGACAATATCCGTTTGGTAATTGTACGCGCAACCGATGTGCCGACTTATGTGCAATATGGTGCGGCGGATTTCGGTATTGCCGGTAAGGACGTGCTGATCGAACATGGCGGAGATGGCCTATATCAACCTTTGGATTTGCATATTGCTTCATGCCGCATGATGGTTGCGGTGAAAAAAGGTTTTGATTACGCCGCTGCGTCCAAACCCGGCAGCCGCTTGCGGATTGCCACCAAATATCCCGATATCGCCGCCGAACACTTTGCCGACAAGGGTGTGCATGTGGACATCATCAAACTGTACGGCTCGATGGAGCTTGCGCCTTTGGTCGGTTTGAGCGACGCGATTGTCGATTTGGTTTCCAGCGGAAATACTTTGAAGGCCAATGGTTTGGAGGCTGTGGAACATGTGGCTGATATTTCCAGCCGCTTGGTGGTCAACAAAGCGGCCTTGAAAACCAAATATGCGCTGTTGAATCCGATTATTCAGGCATTTGAAAATGCCGCTAAGGCCGTCTGAAAAGTTTTTGGCAAAACCTGTCTGCCAACCCAGTTTGAAAGCCCCGTCATGATGCAAAGCAAACCGACACTCGATACGATTCTTTCCCATCGTTCCATCCGCAGGTTTACTTCAGAACCGATTGCCGATGAAATCCTCGATACGCTGGTTCGCGCCGGACAGCAGGCTTCGACTTCCAACAATCTGCAATGCGTTTCCATCATCCGCGTATCCGATCTTGCGCTGAGGCAGGGGATACATGAAGCGGCAGGAAGCGCCCCTTATATTGTCCATTGTGCGGAATTTTTATTGTTTTGCATCGATTTTTCCAAACACAAGGCGATGTTTCTTGATGCGCAAATTGATTGGGCGGAAGTCACCCTGATTGGCGCGGTCGATGCAGGCATTATGGCGCAAAACGTATTGCTTGCCGCCGAATCGCTTGGGCTGGGCGGCGTGTATATCGGCGCGTTGCGCAATGATGCGCAAAAAGTGTCGGACGTGTTGAACCTGCCGGATTATTGCGTGCCTTTGATGGGGTTGTGCCTCGGTTATCCCGACCAAGACCCGCCGCTCAAACCGCGCCTACCTAAGGAAATGGTCTATGCCGAAAACACCTGCCCAAGCCTGAATGCCGATGCGGTTGAAGCCTATAATCAGGCAGTGGCGGATTATTATGAGTTACGCAAGGGAAGACCGATACCTTGGAAGGAATCGCTGGCCAAAACCTTGGGCAATCCTGTGCGGCCGCATATGTTGGCGTTTTTGCAGAAAAAAGGTTTTTTGAAAAGATAATGTTCAGACGGCATGTGTGTGGCTGAGGCCGTCTGAAAACAATAGGAACGAAAAAAGGAAGAGAGCAAACCATGAAGAAACTCGACACCCAATCCCCTGATTTTCAAGCCGAACTTAAAGCGTTACTCGCTTTTGAAACCGCGCAAAACCCTGAAATCGACCGTATTGTTGCCGACATCTGTGCCGATGTTCAAAAACGCGGCGATGCGGCGCTGATTGAATACACCAACCGCTTTGACGGTACCTCCGCTCAAACTATCGACGATTTAATCCTGACGCAAGACGATTTGCAGTCTGCGTTTGAGCGTTTGCCCGAAAACATTCAGACGGCCTTGAAAACGGCCGCGCGACGTGTGGAAAGCTACCATAAACACCAAAAAATGGAGTCGTGGACTTACGAAGATGAAGACGGCACGCTTTTGGGTCAACAGATTACGCCGCTTGATCGTGTCGGTATTTATGTTCCGGGCGGTAAAGCCGCTTATCCGAGTTCCGTCATCATGAACGCCATGCCTGCCCACGTTGCCGGCGTGAAAGAAATCATCATGGTCGTTCCCACTCCGAAAGGCGAGCGCAACGATATCGTGTTGGCAGCTGCTTTTGTGGCCGGTGTAACCAAAGTGTTTACGGTCGGCGGCGCGCAGGCGGTTGCGGCTTTGGCTTATGGTACGGAATCTGTGCTTCAAGTCGATAAGATTACCGGCCCGGGCAATGCTTTTGTCGCTGCGGCAAAACGACGCGTGTTCGGCGTGGTCGGTATTGATATGGTGGCAGGGCCGTCTGAAATTTTGGTGATTGCTGATGGTACGACGCCTGCCGATTGGGTGGCCATGGATTTGTTCAGTCAGGCGGAACACGATGAAATTGCACAAGCGATTTTGATTGGTACTTCTCAAACGTATTTGGACGAAGTTCAGACGGCCATGAACCGCTTGATTGAAACCATGCCGCGCCGTGCGATTATTGAAGCTTCATTGGGCAACCGAGGCGCAATGATTTTGGCTAAAGATTTGGACGAAGCCTGCGAAATCGCCAACTATATTTCTCCCGAACACTTAGAACTGTCGGTCGAAAATCCGCAAGAGTGGGCGAAAAAAATCCGCCACGCCGGTGCTATTTTCATGGGACGCTATACCAGTGAAAGCCTTGGCGACTATTGCGCAGGCCCCAACCACGTTTTACCGACCAGCCGCACGGCGCGTTTCTCTTCTCCTTTGGGAACATATGACTTCCAAAAACGCTCCAGTCTGATTCAGGTTTCAGAACAAGGGGCGCAGAAGTTGGGCAAAACCGCCAGCGTGTTGGCGCATGGCGAAAGCTTGACCGCGCACGCCAGAGCGGCTGAGTTCCGTTTGAAAGACTGAGTGAAACGTTGAAGTCGTAAGAAATCAAAAAAGGGCATCTAAACAGATGCCCTTTTTATTGTGATGAAGATTTTAGCTGAGAAGGTATCAGGCCGTCTGAAAACAGGTTTAACGGTTTTTCAGCCAGTCATTACGCATTTGTGCGGCTTCTTCAAAATAGCGGTAAAGCTCGGTTTTATTGCCGTCTGAAAGGAGCTGTTCCAATTTGGATAATTGTTCTTTTAAATCACTGGTCAGTTTGAGCAGAGCAGGGCGGTTGGCCATGCAGATGTCTGTCCAAACGGCAGGATGGCTGGAGGCAATGCGGGTAAAGTCGCGAAAGCCGGTGGCGGCATAGGGGAGATAGTCTTTGCCGTGCGGATGGTCAACCAAAGCGTGGACATAGGCAAAGGCGGCCAAGTGCGGCAAGTGGGAAACGGCGGCAAAAATATTGTCGTGTTCTTCGGCGCTCATGGTGGAAATTTGCGAACCAACTGCCTGCCACAGGCTTTTCAGCCGTCTCAGGCCGTCTGAAGCCTCTTGGCCGTGTAGCGTAATGATAAGGCGGCTGTTTTGAAACAAACCGCAACGCGCGGATTTTGCTCCGCTTTGATCCGATCCAGCTATCGGGTGGGCAGCAAAACATTGCGGCAGGCGGTCGGATAAGTGGGTGCGGAAGGCATTGAGTGCCGATTGTTTGGTGCTGCCGACATCGGAAACGCAGGCAGTGTCTTTTAAGAAGGGCTTGATGTCGCGGCATACGTCAGGCAGGACGGAGACAGGCGTGGCAATCAAAACCAAATCGGCATTGCTAATGCTTTCGGCGCAAATATTCGGATAGGCATGGTCAATGATGCCGCATTCGAGTGCGTAATTGAGGTTGTCGGCATTGGTATCGATGCCGGTAACGGTTTGCACCAGTCCCAAGCGTTTGAGGTCGAGCATGAACGATCCGCCGATTAAACCGACGCCGATAAGGGTGATATGGGGAAAAAAGGCGGAAGTGTTCATGGTTTGAATCCGGTACAAGTGGAAGAGCTTATTTTAATCCGTTATGGAGGCCGTCTGAAAGTTGTCATCAAGGTTTCAGACGACCTTTTTATGGTCGAATTTTCATGATTTAGGCATAGAAAACCCCGTTTAGTAGGAGCATGTAACCGATTATCAGATTTTCATACACTAAAATAATCATCTGAATCAATATAACGTCTTAAAGTAAGTGATTGGTATCTTAAAGTAAATTATTACATCATATTTTATTTTGATTGATATCGAATAAAATAATTCACTCAGAAAGAAGGATTTATGAGTTTTTCACAAACCGAATTAGTCAACGCAATGCGTTTGCTTTCTACCCGTCTGCCGCAGTTTCCAGAGCAGCAAAACCAAGTATCCCGCATGTTGCGCATCGTAACCGAACGTTTGAGCAGCCATTTGAACGAAAACCTGAAAGCGTTCGGCATCAATGAAAACCTGTGGTTTTCCCTGATGGCGGTTTACGTCAGCCCAAACAGCGAAATCCTGCCTTCACGTTTGAGCGACCTGATGGACTTGACGCGCACCAGTGCAACACGCCTGTCGGACGACATGGTTGAGCGCGGCTGGGTAGAGCGTTATATCAATCAAAAAGACCGCCGTCAGATTGTGCTAAAATTGACCCCTTCGGGTGAGACCTTCATCCACGAAGTATGGCCGCAAATTGCCCGTCAGAGCGGTCAGGCGTGGGAAGATTTCACGAAAGAGGATTATGACACGCTGCAACACCTATTAGGTAAACTGTTGAACCGTTTGGGCAATTAACAACAGACGGCCTGATGGTCTGCGGCAGGCACACATATAAACGGAGTCTGTATGAAATTAGGTTTGGTCAAATCAAGCGTATGCGTTGCCGCTGTTTCGCTGTTGGCGGCATGTGCGCCGTTCGGCAAACAGTCGCCTTTGGATGAGACAACAGCCTATCCGCTGCCGCAAGGCCAATCTGCCGCTACTGCCCAAGACGGCTGGTGGATGAAGCTGAAAGATAAAAAATTAAACAATTTGATTGCTTCCGCCATTCAGACGTCTACCAATCTGCGTGTCGTCAAGGCAAGGTTTGAGCAGGCTCAGGCGCAGCTGGGAGTTGTAGGAGCCGCAAACAAACCGCAAGTCGGCTTGGGTGTAACCGGTATTGGTACCTATGTTTCACCCAAACCTCAAGCCGGTACAGTCGATACCGACCATACATTGGTTTTGGCGCACGCAGCTTTACAAGGCAGCTTGGTTTTCGACTTTTGGGGTAAAAACCGAGAGCAGATTCAAGCTGTTTTAGGAAAAAGCAGGGCTGCGGTGTATGAAGCGCATCATATCCGCACCGAGTTGGCTCACGCCGTAGCCGCCCAATATTTTGCGTGGCAGATGGCAACAGAACAACTGGCTTTGCTGGATACGCGCATAGAGCTGGCGGATAAGGCATTGAAACTGATGCAACAACGCGTTAAAGCGCAGCTGGCTCCTGCCGATGCCTTGCACGCTCTGGAAATGGCGCAACAACAATTGCAGCTTGAAAAATCGGCATGGACTCAGAAAAATGAGAAAATCCGCAACAGTTTGGCTGTATTGACCGGTCGTGTACCGGGTGCATTGAATGGACAGGTTCCGGAAAAAATGGCGGCTGTGCCGTCATTGCCGGTTAGCCGTATTGAAGCGGATTTGCTGGCAGCCCGACCCGATATCGCGGCGCAAAAAGCCTTGCTTGAAGAGAAATGGCATATCGTCAAATCGACTGAAGCAGAGTTTTACCCGAATATCGAATTAAAAGTTTTGGCAGGTATGACGCACATTGATGCGTTCAATCTGATTCGCGGACGAACTTCCGGTATGTTGGGCATCGTTCCGGCTTTGAATCTGCCATTATTTACTTCCGGGGTGCTGCAATCGAAATTGGCGGGCAAACGTGCCCAATATAACGAGCAGGTTGCCGTGTATGACCAAACCGTTTTGAACGCCATGCGTTCGGCGGCAGATGCCGTAGTCGACTATCAAAGCCTGAAAAGCCGACAAGATACTTGGAATAAGATGGTCAATATCGCGGATAAATCTGTACAAAATGCGAAAGGACGTGTTCGTGCAGGTTTGGATAACGGCTTGACCGCTTTGCAAAAACAAGACGAAGCTGCGCGTACAAAAATGTCTGCGGTTCAATACCATGCAGAATATCTGACAGCTTGGAGTGACCTCAATGCCCAGTTGGGCGGAGGCTTTCAATTAAATAAGAAATAAATGTTTTATCAAAACGTAGGCCGTCTGAAAGTAATTTCAGACGGCCTTTTGCTTACCTTATTTACATTTGCTACCGGAAGAAATTATTGTAATGAATAGAGTGTAACTATAGAATATGACCCTTTAGCGCGTTAAACGCGCGTATTGGGGACTGATGGTATAAGTCAGCGCCCAGCAAGACAATAATATCGTTATCACATGTGCAGAATTAAAGTTGGGACTTATGGATACTCAATCAGAAAAAAATAATGTCCAAAAAGAACCGGAAGTAGCCGCTTCCGGCGCTAAAACACATCGCAAACGCAATTTGGTTATCGTTACGCTTCTATTCCTTATTGCGGCAGCAGGAGTTGCTTTGGCGTATTTCCTGTTTTGGCAGCATGAAGAAGAAACGGAAGATGCTTATGTGGCCGGTCATTTGGTGATGATTACGCCGCAGGTGAACGGCACGGTGCGCAAAGTCATGTATGACGATACGGATGTCGTGAAAAAAGGCGATGTGTTGGTGGCTTTGGACGACAGCGATTTTCAGCTGGCATACGATCGCGCGCAAAATGAATTGATTCAGGCCATCCGTCAAAACAAGCAGCAAGCTGCGGTCAATTCAAAAGCCAAAGCGCAAGTGTTGTTGCGCAAAGCCGATTTGGCTCGTGCACAAGCAGATTTGCGCCGCCGTGAATCTTTGGCGGGTACGGAAGCGGTTTCCGGCGAAGAACTCAGCCATGCCCGCGCCGCTGTGGTTCAGGCTCAGGCTGCAGTGAAAGCGGTTGAGGCGGAAGAAGTTTCTGCTCAGGCAGCGTTGGGCAACAATATTCCTCTGCGCCAACAACCGGCAGTTCAGACGGCCATCAGCCACATCAAAGACGCCTGGCTGAATCTGCAACGTACGCAAATCCGTTCGCCGATTAGCGGCCAAATTGCCAAACGCAATGTCCAAGTCGGCCAGCGTATCGTACAAGGTACGCCGATGATGGCCGTTGTGCCTCTGTCTGAATTGTGGGTGGATGCCAACTTTAAAGAATCGCAACTGCGCAAAATGAAAATCGGCCAGCCTGTTGAAATGACAGCCGATTTGTACGGCAGTAAAGTGGTTTACCATGGCAAGGTAATGGGCTTATCGGCCGGTACGGGCAGTGCGTTCTCATTACTGCCGGCGCAAAATGCAACGGGCAACTGGATTAAAGTTGTGCAACGTGTGCCGGTGCGTATCAGTTTGGATGCTAAAGAATTGCAACAAAATCCGCTCCGTGTCGGTTTGTCGATGACTGTTAAAGTCGATATTGCCGAGAAGGGCAGCGGTAAAGCCATGACTGCCGAAGCGGAACGAAATACTGCCTTGCCGGAAACGGAAAGTGTGGATTGGAAAGCCGCCGATGCTTTAGTCGATAAAATCTTCGAACAATACGCAAAATAATCTTTTCAGACGGCCTGAGTCTTTTATTGAAGGCTCAGGCCGTCTGAAATATTGATTCTCTTCAATCGACCGCTTTGGCGGTTGTCTTATAGTTTATAAATATGAATTATCCGCCGTTACAAGGGTTTAAGCTGGTGTTGGCAACTTTGGCGCTCAGCTTGGCCGTATTTATGGAAGTCTTGGACAGCACCATCGCCAACGTCGCCGTGCCTGTTATTGCAGGGGATTTGGGTGCGGCTACCACGCAGGGGACTTGGGTGATTACCTCATTTGCCGTAGCCAATGCCATTTCCGTTCCTCTGACAGGTTTTTTGGCCAAGCGGTTTGGCGAGGTCAAAATCTTTATCGCCGCTGTGATCGGGTTTGTCGTAACGTCATGGCTGTGTGGCATTGCGCATAATCTTCAAGCCTTGGTTTTTTTCCGTGTATTGCAAGGCTTTATTGCCGGACCATTGATTCCCTTGTCCCAAAGCCTGTTAATGGCTTCTTATCCGCCAGAAAAACGAACATTGGCACTGGCCTTATGGGCAATGACCGTCGTTGTTGCCCCTGTATTGGGGCCAATTTTGGGCGGTTGGATCTCGGACAACTGGCATTGGGGATGGATTTTCTTTATCAATATCCCGATCGGGATTTTGTCTGCAACTATTTCTTGGAAGCAGCTTAGACACAGGGAAACTGAAATCGTCAGGGCGCCAATCGATTATGTCGGGCTGGTGTTGATGATCGTCGGTATCGGCGCATTACAAATGATGCTGGATAGAGGCAAGGAATTGGACTGGTTTGCCTCGGGAGAGATTATCGTTTTGGGCGTTACCGCTTTGGTGTTCCTAACATATTTTATTGTTTGGGAGCTGGGCGAGAAATACCCGATTGTCGATTTGTCATTGTTTAAAAATAGAAACTTCACAATAGGCGTCGTTGCTACATCGTTGGGCTTTATGGTCTATATGGGCACATTGACCCTGCTGCCTTTAGTGCTGCAATCAAATCTTGGCTATACCGCTACTTGGGCAGGCCTGGCTGCTGCACCGGTGGGTTTCCTGCCGATTATTTTGTCACCGATTATCGGTAAGTTCGGCAATCGCGTCGATATGCGCCTGTTTGTCAGTACCAGCTTCTTGGTTTTTGCTTACACATTCCATTGGCGCACCGATTTCTATGCTGGTATGGATATGAGCAACGTCGTTTGGCCGCAGTTTTGGCAGGGTTTAGGCGTAGCCATGTTCTTCCTGCCTTTGACCAGTATTACCTTGTCGCATATGAAAGGCAATCAAATTGCCTCGGCCAGTAGCTTGTCTAACTTCTTGCGTGTCTTTATGGGCGGTGTCGGAGTATCTGTTGTCAGCACCATGTGGGAACGACGCGAAGCTCTGCACCATACTCAACTGACCGAACATGTTAATTTATTGTCCTCAATCAGCAACCAATCTATTCAAGGCATGATGGCTAATGGCCTGAGCAAGGATCAGGCTTTGGTGGCGATAAATAGCACCATTTCCCAACAAGGCTTTATTATTGGCTCAAATGAAATCTTCTTGGCAGGCAGTATCATATTCATCAGCATGATCCCCATTATTTGGTTGGCAAGACCTCCGTTTAGCGGTTCCGGCGGGGGAGGGCATTAGATAAAAGGCCGTCTGAATTTCAGACGGCCTTTTATCTATATATTATTTAAGACTCAATAATAGATCTCTAAATGCATTTGGATCTTTAATAAACGTCATTTCTCCTGATTGAGGGAAATGGAAATCGAGCAGACGAGATACCCAGAAACGAATACATCCGGCTCTTTGTGCAGTAGGGAAATACGCGCATTCTTTATCAGATAATGGACGTACGCTTTCATAGCCGTGGATAAAGGCATCATAAAGGGCAGGGTCTAATTTGTTATCAGCTGTTCGTGCCCAATCGTTAACCGCAATTGCCAGGTCGTACATAAAATTACCGTTACACGCATAATAGAAGTCGATAAAGCCGGAAACTTCATCTCCATTAAGCAATACATTGTCTTTAAATAAATCGGCATGGATAATACCGGAAGGCAAATGCTCTCCTAGATTTTCATCTAAAGCAGCAATTTCAGATTGAAGTAGTGCGGCATCCTCAGAATCTAAAACAGGCAGCAATTGAGTGCAGGCATCGCGCCACCAGTCATCATAACGAGGATTTTTCATTTTTAAAGGAAAGTCTTGGCCGGCTAAATGCATTTTGGCCAGCATAGCACCGGTATGGAAGCATTGAGCTTCAGTTGGCCAGCCAGTATCAGAACCATTCAAACAAGTAACCAAACAAGCCGGTTTTCCGGCCAAAATAGAATGCAGTCCGCCATCTTTACGAGCAATCGGAGCAGCGCAGGCAACACCATTCAGACTTAAATGCTGGTTGAGTTCTAAAAAGAAAGGCAGTTCCTCTGATTTTAAAACCTCAAAAACAGTCAATACATAACGACCGGTTGAAGTAGTTAAAAAATAATTACTATTAGTAATTCCTTGAGCAATCCCCTGCAAAGAAACAAAATCTCCCAAATCATATTGCAGTAGGAAATCACGCATTTGAGCGTCGGAAACACTGGTATAGACAGACATAGCAAACTCGAGGCTGATATAAAAAATCAAGGAAACATCATACCAAAAAACAAGCGCCAACAATATAAATTAAAGCGAGGGTTAAATTCAAAAGGCCGTCTGAAAGAGCAATTCAGACGGCCTTTGTTTTGTATTTTTTTTGTATGTATGGATAGTGTAGAAAGGTTGT
>NZ_JBQCVL010000019.1:0-14741 GCF_051958425.1 Neisseria sp. P0013.S005
AATTTCTATAACACTGTGAAGCCGCACCGCAGTTTGAACGGCGATACGCCGTTTGAGGTCTTGCAGGCTTATTTTTCCCAACCTGTGGTGTAAACAACGCAACGTTTTCCTACAGATGACTTTTATAGGCAATCTGTCCGCGTACCATGTATCCGGTTATTTTTGACGGAAATGTATCAGAGTCCCTTTTTAATTGATTAGTTCATCCAAAGTTAAGTTATTTTTGATTTTTATAGCAAAATAAAAATGGTTTTATCTTGTATTGTTTTCCTTTTTGGCGTGACAGAGTTAATCCCGCGAAGCCAAAAAGGAGGGGAATTCTAACACAATATGTTTTTAGCATTCCTAATTTAACTAAATTTACAAAATATACAAAATAAATATCTATAAATGTTTTTAACTTCATCGAAAAATCAATAAAATTCGATATTTTTAATATGTATTTTTACAACATAATTGCGCATTATATACCGATTACCCTAAAATACTACCGTTTATTTGAAAAATTTAGTATTTTATTATTGCTTTTACCATCTAAAAACCAATAAAAAAAGGCCGTCTGAAAAAATATTTCAGACGGCCTTTTTTATTAAATGCGCTCTATTTAACAAACTTCGACCAACCAGCCGTGTTTGTCTTCTGTCAAACCGTATTGAATGTCGGTAATCGCCTTACGGATTGCGTAACCGCTCTCTTGGCTCTTCACTTCGATTTCTTTGCCATCAATCACGAAAGAAGTTACCGGAGAAATAACCGCAGCCGTACCGGTCAGAATCGCCTCTGCGCCATTTTCCACAGCTGCTTTCAGCTCATCAACGGTAAAGTTGCGCTCGGTAATGGTGTAGCCCAAATCTTTGGCAACTGTCAGTACGGAATCACGGGTAACGCCATGCAGGAATTCGTCTGTCAACGGTTTGGTAATGATTTCATCGCCGTTAATCAGGATAAAGTTAGACGCGCCGGTTTCCTGAACGTCGCCATTCGGACAGAACAACACTTGGTTTGCGCCATATTCGGCTTTGGCTTTCAAAACCCAAGGCATGGCGGAAGCATAGTTGCCACCGCATTTCACACGACCCATATGTGGAGCGCAACGGATATGTTCGGTTTCAACCAAGATTTTAACGGGCGAACCGGCTTTGAAATAGTCGCCGACAGGAGAAGCCAAAATGTACAGCAAAGCAGTTTCAGAAGGAGAACCAGCTTTACCGATCACAGGATCGGTACCGATCAAAGTCGGACGCAGGTACAACGCAGCTGGCGCATCAGGAATTTCTTCGGCAGAGCGTTTGACCAATTCAATCAAAGCATCCAAATAAGCCTCAGTTTCAGGGCGCGGCAGGTGCAGAATATCCGCACTTTGCTGCATGCGCGCGATATTGGCGGTCGGGCGGAACATCACGATTTTGCCGTTTGTCTGACGGAATGCCTTCAAGCCCTCAAAACATTCGCTGCCGTAATGCAAGGCATGCGCGCCGGGGGCGATTGTCAGGTCTTTGGAAGATTGCCACTCTACCGGCTGCCATTTACCTTCACGATAAGCGATAACGGGCATTTCAGCGTGAAAAACGCTGCCGAATACGGCTGGAACTGGTCTGCTCATGATGATTGCCTTTCTTATTCTGATGTGCAAAATAAATTAATTAAAGACTGAACAATACGCCTTTCAATATAGGTTTGACAAGTACCCGTCAGCATAAAGACACTGTCCCCCTGCCGTCTGAAACATGCCGTCCTATCCGAAATCCGGCAAATCGTTTAAACTGATACCATTTTTCAGACGGCCTGCCCCAACCGCAGCCAACCCGGAGTAACCCATGAAACTCATCTCTACCATCATCAAAATCCTGATTCTTCTTGTTTTCCTCCTACTGGCCATCACCAATACCCACACCGTATCCTTCTTCTACCTGCCCGGCCAAAACATCAATCTGCCGCTGATTGTCGTGCTTTTCGGTGCATTTATTATCGGCATCGTGTTCGGTATGTTTGCCCTCTTCGGCCGTCTGCTGTTCCTGCGCAGCGAAAACAACCGCCTGCGCGCCGAAGTGAAAAAACATGCCCACCTTTCCGAAAAAGACCTGACTCCGGTCAAAACCGAAACACCGGCAACGACTTCCGAAGCCACTCCCAAAGCGTAACGCCACCAATCAATAAAGGAATACCATGGACAACGAATTGTGGGTCATCTTACTGCCCATCGTCCTCCTCCCCGTTTTCTTCGCTATGGGCTGGTTTGCCGCGCGTGTCGATATGAAGACCGTCCTGAAACAGGCCAAAAGCATACCGGCAGGCTTTTACAAAAGCCTTGACGCCCTCGTTGACCGCAACAGCGGCCGTGCCGCGCGCGAATTGGCGGAAGTGATTGACCAACAGCCGCAGTCATACGACTTAAACCTGACCCTAGGCAAGCTCTACCGTCAGCGCGGCGAAAACGACAAAGCCATCAATATGCACCGCGCCCTGCTCGATTCGCCCGACACAGTCAACGAAAAACGCGCGCGCGTGCTTTTTGAATTGGCGCAAAACTACCAAAGCGCAGGCTTGGTTGACCGAGCCGAACAAATCTTCCTCGGTTTGCAGGAAGGCGATATGGCACGCGAAGCCCGCCAACACCTTTTGAGTATCTACCAACAAGACCGCGACTGGGAAAAAGCCATCGAAATGGCGCAGCTCTTGAGCCATGACGAACAAACCTACCAGTTTGAAATCGCCCAGTTTTATTGTGAAATCGCCCAAGCCGCGCTGTTCAAATCCAACTTCGACACCGCACGCTACAACATCGGCAAAGCACTCGAAGCCAACAAAAAATGTACGCGCGCCAACATCATTCTCGGCGACATCGAATACCGTCAGGGTAACTTCCCTGCCGCAGTAGAAGCGTATTCCGCCATCGAGCAGCAAAACCACGCCTATTTGAGCATGGTCGGCGAGAAACTCTATGAAGCCTATGCCGCGCAAGGCAAACAGGAAGAAGGCCTCAACCGCCTTATCGGCTATATGCAAACCTTCCCCGAGCTTGACCTGATCAACGTCATCTATGAGAAGGCCCTGTTGCTCAAGGGCGAAACCGAAGCGGCGCAAATCGCTGTCGAACTCGTCCGCCAAAAACCCGACCTCAACGGCGTGTACCGCCTGCTTGGCTTGAAACTCAGCAGTATGAATCCGGAGTGGAAAGCCGACACCGATATGATTCGTTCCATTATCGGCCGCCAGCTGCAAAAAAGCGTTATGTACCGCTGCCGCAACTGCCACTTCAAATCCCAAGTCTTCTTCTGGCACTGCCCTGCCTGCAACAAATGGCAAACCTTTACGCCGAATAAAATCGAGATTTAATAAAGCGTTAAGCATCAAAAAAGGCCGTCTGAAATCTTTTCAGACGGCCTTTTTATTACAAAGCAAAATATCAAAGCGGTTCAAAACACAGCCTTACACACCAGCAATATCTGCTCAACACCGCTACTCTGCCCATGCCAACGCCGCTACAATCTGAGCCTCAATATCGGCATTAAACTCGCCGGCACGGTACGCATCGCGCAATTCCGTGCGCCGGGTTTCATCTGCCGCAATTTGGTTCAATACCACTTGTGGAAACTCGTTAAACACAGGCCCAGCCTCTTCATGCCCCATCAAAAACAGCGCAGGGATTTTTTGATTGGCGCGGACGATTTCCTGTTGGCGCGGATTCTCAAAACGGCTGCTGTCGTCAAAATCGTTGCGGGCAATATAGTTGACGCGGATATTGGGGTTCAACTCCGCCATTTTTTGAATAAACGGCACAAACACGCGGCAATCAGGGCAATATGGTGCAGCGGCAAGCAGCCAGTTTTGCGGACGGCTGATCTTTTTAACCGCCGCTACCGTTTGCGCCGACAGCTCGGTCGCCTGATAGAGTTGCTGCTGTTTCAATTTGTCTTCTTCAGTATCAAAATCCAAATATTCTGCATAAGTGGCCATGCTTTACTCCTGTTCTGTTGTATCGGTCTTCCCTGCCACGCCGGTCAAAAGCGGAACGAGCAGATTGACGACGAGGTTTTCAAATAGCGGCTCATCAAGCGGCGATTCTTCCGAATGGCCAAACACCAGCTTCACTTCGGTATATTCTTTCTGCCCTTTGCTCATTTTGTTGCCGTTAAAAACATCATGGGCTTTTCTCAAGGCAGCATCCCAATCCTCTTTCTTGTTGTACTCCTCCGCTGCGGCAAGGCTGGTTTTGGCAAAAAACGGCAAGGGGGTATTTTGTCCGATTCGGAAATATACCAGCCATTCTTTTAAAAGCTCCCTCGCCGCCTCTTGCCCGATGGTGGCATAGGTTTCGGTCTGTCCCAAGCTGACAATATAGGTTTGTCGGTTTGCAATGGATTTAGGGGCAACGGCGCAAAAAATCAAATGCTCCAATAAACGGGCAATGCGGTTGGGTGCATTATCTTTTTGGTTTAGGAACACAATGCGGCCGCATTCGTAAAGATTGCCGATGGTGCCTTGTAAAACCAAGTCGTCAAAGTGTTCTTCATAAGGTTCAGACGGCCTTTTGTTACTGCGTATCAGCTCGGCATCTACGTTTTTCGCAGATATCTGATACTGCTTCTGCCATAAACCGCCCAACTCGCCCACCGGCATTAGGCTTTCGGCATTCAGCCGAATGGCCGTATCTTCAAAATCTTCCCCTTTGCGCCGTGCATCCAAATAGGCATCGGCAATCCGACCCTCATGTTGCGGCTCAAACGGTTCGGCAGACTCCCATGCGCCGTCCAGATACGGTTGATCCCAGCTTAAATTTTTCTTCAGCCAAACTTTGACAGGGTTGCGCCAAAAACTGACAAGCTCGCCCTGATGAATGGTTTTGCCCGGCTCTTCCTGACTTAAGGCCTCAAGGAAAAACGGCTGCGCTTCCGCTTGCGGTTGGTTCAATGCATCGGCGTAATCTTGGCGCGTACTGAAGAGGCCGTCTGAAAGCGCGTCCTTTTGGAAATAACGGCGTGAGAACGCCTGCAAAGGATGATGTTTCACCCATTTCTCCGACAACTCGCGCCCGCTTTTCCCCGTCATGGCGGCAATGGTATCCAGCAGCTCGCTGATTAACGAAGACGGCGCGAACTCGGCATCATTGCGTATATCGCGGCCGATATAAGACAAATACAGCATTTCGCGCGCGCTGATTAAGGCTTCCAGGAAGAGATAACGGTCGTCGTCGCGGCGGGCGCGGTCGCCTTTTTTCGGATGTTTGGCAATCAGGTCGAACACCGCCGCTTTGGTATTGCGCGGAAAATCGCCGTCATTCAGACCCAACAGGCAAACCATTTTAAACGGCAGGCTGCGCATCGGCACCATACTGCAAAAAGTGATGCCGCCACTCAAAAATCCGGCTTGGCTTTCGCTGTCCAAAAAGCGGCGGATATGGCGGATAACGGTTTTACACGGCAACAATCCGTCAAATCCGGCCAACTGCGCCTCGTCCTGCCATTTTGCCAAAGACTGCTCAAACTGCTGCTTGGCGTATTGGTCGTCCGTATCCGGAGCAAACAGTTTCTCCAGCAAATCGCGGTAACGCTGCACCCAGCCTTCCACATTGACAGGCTGTTGCCATTGCGCCGCCATATCCGCCAAAGTACGGATAAATTCGGCAAAACCGCTGAATACGTCCAGCTGGTTGACGTTGCTATGCCACGCACTCACGCCCTGCCACATACCGTTGCCGCCTTCAGGCAGCATCCAGCCCAAGGCCAAACGCTCTACCGCCTGTTGCCAAGTAAAGAGGTTGTCTTTGCCCTCGCGCATGGTTTGATCCAAACCCCAATGCACATTCAATCCGGCAACAGTCTCATGCAGCAGCGGCACATCTTCCTCGCTCAAACCGAAGCGTTGCAGCACCAACCGGCTTTCCAGCAAAGGCAAAACCTTATCCACTTCAAACCGGCTCTCCAGCAAGTCCAAAGTTTGCGCCAAAGCATACAGTAACGGCTGACGGCGGCTGAGTTTCACATCCGAAATCGAATACGGCAAAGCCTGGCTACCTGCATGTTCCTGTCCAAAAACGGCTTCGATAAACGGGCTGTACGGCTCGATGTTCGGTGTCAACACGGCAATATCGTGCAGCTGCCAGTCGGGATTTTTTTGCAACACCAGCGACAGCTCTTCTTTCAAAATCTGCAATTCGCGCAAAGGGCTGTGCGCCGCGACGATTTTGACGGAGCCGTCATTCAGCAGCCTATCCGGCTCGACACACACTAGATTGCCGTCCGCATCATGGACTTGAACCAAACCTACTTCGCCTTCTTCCTGTTGATATAAGCGTTCAGACGGCATGATTAAGTTTTGGATATCGTTTTGCAGGCAATGCAATAAGGTATCGTCTTTTCCCTCTTCATAAACCTGAATATCCTGCTCGGTTTCCACTTCCGACAGAAAATCAAAGAAATCGCGCCCCTGCTTGCCCAAAGAAGCCAATAGCGGATGCCCTACCTGCGACAAATCCGCCTCATCACCCCTTTTCAAAATCTGCGCCTCGTCGATAACCTCGCCCCAATATTGGCTGCTCGGGTTGAGCGCAAACACAAACACATCGCAATGCTTAGAAATTTGGTGCAAGAGTTGCAGATACATCGGCGCCATTGTCGAAATGCCGAATACAAACAACCTTTGCGGCAAGACCGATTTATCCAACTGCGCCAACAGCTTTTCCCACAAGGCCACGCGGTGCGGCGCAGATTGGCTGCCATCGTCCAAATAACGCCACAGCCGCGCCTGCCAATCCTCATCATCGCCCAAACCCAGTAGTTTCCCAGCCTGCCACGCATCAATCCAATCCGGCCGGTACACCAAATATTGGTCGAAAATATCCGCCATCTGTCCGGCAAGCTGATAATCCGCCGATGCCGAGCTGTGCAAATAACTTTCCAGCTTCAAGCGCACATTTTCGTATTCCGGGGCCGTCTGAAACATTTCGCTGCGGAACAAATCCAGCAAGCGCCAACGCATGACTTCAGGCGAAAACGGACTGAGCGGCGGCACATCGGGAACCAATTTGCGCATCAGCTGCCAAGCCAAACCGGCAGGCAGGCTGAACTTCAAATTCGCCGCCACGCCGAGTTCGCGCGCGAAAAACACATTCAGATAACGCCGCATCCCCTGGCTCTGCACCACCACTTCTTCCTGCGCCAATACAGAATCCAAGGGCGAAGCCTGATGAATACGCGCGCACATTTCGGCAAGCGATTCCAAACGGTCGGATTGAAAGAGATAAAACATGACATGCCATCGAAAAAACAATTACGCGCATTATAATGCCATCAGGGCAAACGGTTCAGCAGCGTATTAAAATAAAAGGCAAAAGATTATGGTAAAGGCCGTCTGAAATCGCTTTTCAGACGGCCTTTACCGTTAAAACTCAAACGTTGGGCTTTGATGTATTTCTTTTTGAACTTCGACTTTGTTCAATCTTAATTCCCAACCAAAATAAAAACCTGTTTCCCTCAAAGCAGGTTTTGAATCTATCCGACTCAAGCAGGTGGCAACGGCGCGCCTTCGGGATGCTTATAGCGGTTGTACATAAACAAATATTGTTCCGGAAAACGGCGTATCCAATATTCGGTATTTTCATTGATCACGCGCGCGTCGTTCTCCTTATCGCCGTTCAACTCGCCGCGCAAAGGCTCGATGTGCAAGACAAAGCCTTTGCCGTCGGGCAGCCGCTCGCCGCAGAAAAACAAAGCCTTCACGCCTTTGACTTGCGCCAGCTTGCCCGCCAACGTCATGGTGTAGGCAGGTTTGCCGAAAAAGTCCACCCACACGCCGTCGCCCCCTTCTTCCGGAGACGGTACATGGTCCGGCAACACAATGGTCGCTTCGCCGCCGCGCAGGGCCTTGATGATTTGTTTGACGCCCTGAATACTGGTCGGTGCAGTCTTGCCCTTGCCGCGCACGCGACCTGCCTGCATTACCTCATCAAATGCCTTGATTTTCGGCGGCTTGTACATCGCCGTCAGCGGAAACGGCAGTTGCTGGCTGATGTAGCGGCCGGCCAAATCATAGCTGCCGATGTGTGGCGTGATAAACAGCAAACCCTCGCCCGTGTTCAAGGCCGTCTGAACATGTTCCCAACCGTTGACGCTGACAAACAGGTTCTCAATTTCCTCAGGCCGTCTGAAAAACGCCACCGGCAATTCCAAGCCGCCTTTTGCCGTTTCATGGAAAACTTTTTTCACCGCCTCATCCGTCGGGTTCAAACCGGCAAGTTTCATGTTTTCGAAAACACGCCGGCGATCTTTCGACAGCACGCGGAAACCCAAACTGCCCAGCAGATTGCCTAATTTGTGCAACCAAGCCAAAGGCAGAGCGGCCAAAAATTTAAAAACAAAGGTAACAAGCGTTTGCATAAGGTTTTACCAAAATGAAGTGGACAGATTGTAAACGAAACAGGCCGTCTGAACAAAACAGACTTCGGGCAAATATATTGCGGCACACCTGCTTTTCTGCTACTATCCGCACTGCATTAAGAGTTGGGAATTCCATGCCAACCTGCTTTTCAAACGGAAAGGTAAGGTGGACGGTTGAAAAACCGATGTGGCTCGCCAGAGCAATCCAAACCCGCTTAATGCGGGAATTTTTTTGCCTGTAAGAAACGCGCAACAGGATTCCGAAACAGCAGGCAAGTGCGAATATTTCTCACTTGTATAGAGAAAAAGCGGAGTTTTTGTTATGATTTCCGCTGTCCGAAATAAAAGGCCGTCTGAAAACACAGCAGCCTGTTTTTAATGAAAGAATAGCAATGAGCGAATATCTGTTTACTTCCGAATCGGTATCCGAAGGCCATCCGGATAAAGTTGCCGACCAAGTATCCGATGCGATTTTGGATGCCATCTTGGCGCAAGACCCAAAAGCGCGTGTCGCCGCAGAAACCTTAGTCAACACAGGCTTGTGCGTATTGGCAGGCGAAATCACGACTACCGCCCAAGTGGACTACATCAAAGTCGCACGCGAAACCATCAAACGCATCGGCTACAACTCGTCCGAGCTGGGCTTTGACGCCAATGGTTGCGCGGTCGGCGTGTACTACGACCAACAATCCCCCGACATCGCCCAAGGCGTGAACGAAGGCGAAGGCATCGACTTGAACCAAGGTGCGGGCGACCAAGGCTTGATGTTCGGCTACGCCTGCGACGAAACCCCGACCCTGATGCCGTTTGCCATCTATTACAGCCACCGCCTGATGCAACGCCAAAGCGAATTGCGCAAAGACGGCCGCCTGCCTTGGCTGCGTCCTGATGCCAAAGCCCAACTGACCGTGGTTTACGACAGCAAAACCGGCAAAGTAAAACGCATCGACACCGTCGTCCTGTCTACCCAGCACGATCCGTCTATCGGTTACGAAGAGCTGAAAAACGCCGTGATCGAACACATCATCAAACCGGTTCTGCCGTCTGAACTGCTGACCGACGAAACCAAATACCTGATCAACCCGACCGGCCGCTTCGTTATCGGCGGCCCGCAAGGCGACTGCGGTTTGACCGGCCGTAAAATCATCGTCGATACCTACGGCGGTGCGGCTCCGCACGGCGGCGGCGCATTCTCCGGCAAAGACCCGTCCAAAGTGGACCGTTCCGCCGCTTACGCCTGCCGCTATGTTGCAAAAAACATCGTAGCCGCCGGTTTGGCAACCCAATGCCAAATCCAAGTTTCCTACGCCATCGGCGTTGCCGAACCGACTTCGATTTCCATCGATACCTTCGGTACAGGCAAAATCAGCGAAGAAAAACTGATTGCCTTAGTTCGCGAACATTTCGACCTGCGCCCCAAAGGCATCGTCCAAATGCTCGACCTCTTGCGCCCGATTTACAGCAAATCCGCCGCATACGGCCATTTCGGCCGCGAAGAGCCTGAATTTACTTGGGAGCGCACCGACAAAGCAGCCGCATTGAAAGCAGCCGCAGGCGTGTAAACTTCCGCATTTGAGGCCGTCTGAAAAGCAAAACGTTTTCAGACGGCCTTTTTCCTTATACAATAGCCACTTGAATTTCTATATACATTCTGAATAAAGGATACGGATTATGTTCGGCAAACAACTTTTTGAAGAAGTCAGCTCCAAAATCAGCGAAACCATCGCCAACAGCCCTGCCAAAGACATGGAAAAAAACGTTAAAGCCATGCTCGGCAGCGCGTTCAACCGCATGGATTTGGTGACCCGCGAAGAATTCGACATCCAACAACAGGTTTTGATTAAAACCCGTACCAAACTGGCCGAATTGGAAGCCCGTTTGGCCAAACTCGAAGCCGCTCAAGAGCCTGAAGAAGCTGCTTTGAAAGCGGCCGAAACCGCTGCGGAAGAAGCTGTTGCCGAAATCAAACAACAAACCGAAGCTGCCGAATAAGGCCGTCTGAAACATGTCGCTTGCTTTGGTTTACAGCCGCGCCTTAAGCGGCATGAATGCGCCGTTGGTCGAAGTGGAAGCCCACCTTGCCAACGGCTTGCCACATTTCAATATCGTCGGTTTGCCTGATACTGAAGTCAAAGAAAGCCGCGACCGTGTGCGTGCCGCCATCATCCAAAGCGGCTTCGACTTTCCCGCCAAGAAAATTACCGTCAACCTCGCACCGGCCGACCTCCCAAAAGAATCCGGCCGTTTCGATTTGCCGATCGCCTTGGGCATTCTTGCCGCATCGGGACAAATCAATCCTGAAAAGCTCGCCCAATATGAGTTTGCCGGAGAATTGGCACTATCCGGCCTGCTGCGTCCCGTACGCGGCGCGCTGGCTATGGCATGGCAGGGAATGCAGGCAGGCCGTTCGTTCGTCTTGCCGCAAGAAAATGCCGAACAGGCTGCCGTCATGCGCGGTATCGCGGTTTATGGCGCACGTTCTTTAGGCGAAGTGGCCGCACATTTAAACGGTATCGAACCGTTGACACAGACTGAATGCAAGCTGACGCAAAAGCCGTCTGAACAAAGTAAAATTCCTGATTTAGCCGATGTTAAAGGCCAACATACCGCCCGCCTTGCATTGGAAATCGCAGCGGCAGGCGGACACAGCCTGCTGATGATGGGTCCGCCGGGTACAGGCAAATCCATGCTTTCGCAACGTTTGCCCGGTATCCTCCCGCCTTTGACCGAAGACGAATTGGTCGAAGTATGGGCATTGCGTTCACTCCTGCCCAACCATCAGCAGCAACTCGACAGCAACCGTCCTTTCCGCAGCCCTCATCACAGTGCCAGCTCGGCTGCCATGGTCGGCGGCGGTTCAGACCCACGTCCGGGAGAAATTTCATTGGCGCACCACGGAGTGTTGTTTTTAGACGAATTGCCCGAGTTTGACCGTAAAGTATTAGAAGTATTGCGCGAGCCTTTGGAAAACGGCGAAATCCATATTTCCCGCGCCGCACGCCAAGCAGTTTATCCGGCCAAGTTCCAACTTGTCGCCGCCATGAACCCCTGCCCTTGCGGCTATCTTGGTCATCCGTCCAAACCTTGCCGTTGCACGCCTGAAAGCGTTGCCCGCTACCGCAACAAAATTTCAGGGCCATTGCTCGACCGTATTGATTTAACCATCGAAGTACCCAGCCTTTCCGCTGCCGAGCTGATGCAACAAGAAGCAGGCGAATCCAGTGCCACCGTATTGGAACGCGTTACCGCCGCACGAAAAATCCAATACAACAGACAGGGCAAAGTCAATGCGGAACTGAGTGTCGGCGAGCTCGATGGCAAAGCCCGTATCCAAAAAGAAGCGCAAGAAGCTTTGGGAACCATGCTCGAAAAACTGTCCCTTTCCGCCCGAAGTTTTCACCGCATCATGCGCGTCGCCCGTACGCTGGCCGATTTGGCAGGGGACGAAGAAGTCAGCAAAACCCATGTGATGAAAGCCATCGGCTTCCGTCGCGCCCTTTAACTTTTCAGACGGCCTGAATCTTTATGTTTAAGTAAAACTAGAGTAAACAAAGCATCAGGATTTTGCCGTCTATAACGGTTATTGATAAAATATCGAATCCAAACTCAGACAGTCTCCCTTCAGGCCGTCTGAACCCATTATTACAAGGTAAGTCATGAAAAAATCTACACAATATGGCAAAGGCTTGGCCGGTTTCTTTTTCGGCCTGATACTGGCAACAGGTATTATTGCCGGTATTTTGTTCTTCTTGAACCAAGGCAACCAAAACGTTTTCAAAGAGCTGACTCAGCCTAAACAAAGCGAAGAACCTGAAATCCTGAAGCCTCAAGACAAAGCAGAGAAACGCCCTGCTACCGACAATTCGTCCAGCCAAGCAGATGAAGAAAAAGCCAAAGCTGAAAAAGAAGCTGCTGAAAAAGAAGCGGCAGAGAAAGAAGCCAAAGCAAAAGAAGCGGCAGAAAAGGCTGCCAAAGAAGCTGAAGAGAAAACGGCACAAGCAGAAAAAGAGGCTCAGGAAAAAGCCGATCGCGAGGCCAAAGAAAAAGCGGATAAAGCTGAAGCAGAAAAAGCCGAACGCGAAGCCAAAGAAAGAGCAGACAAAACTGCCGCCGACAAAGCCGAACGTGAAGCCAAAGAAAAATCTGCAAAAGCGGAAGCAGAAAAAGAAGCCTCCAAGAAAAAACTGGCCGAGAAAAAAGCCGAATTAGAAAAAAAACGCGCAGAAAAAGCCAAAGCTGAAAAAGAAGCTGCTGATAAAACTGCAAAAGACAAAAAAGCAGCCGACCAACTGACCGACAAACAAAAAGAGCGTGCCGAGCGCAAATTGGCTGAGAAAAAAGCAGCCGAAGCCAAAAAACAAAACAAGCCGACACCTGAGCAAATCCTCAACAGCGGCAGCATCGAGAAAGCACGTAAAGCCGCAAATGCCTCTACAACCAAAGAAAGCAGCAACACTGCAAGTAAACAGTCAACAGAAAAAGCCGAAGCAGCTGCCAACAGCGGTAAAAAAGCCTTCCTGCAACTTGGTTCATATGCAGACCGCTCCAGCGCAGATTCACAACGTGCGAAATTGGCTATTTTAGGTGTTTCTTCCAAAGTGGTTGAATCGCAAAACGGCGATAAAACCATTTACCGAGTTCAAAGTAACACCATGCCGCAGGAAGCCGCTGTAAAACTGCAAAAAAACCTGCAAGGCCATAATATCAACAGCTTGATTCGTCCTACCAAATAATGGAATCACTGATGAAGCAGCGTATAAAACAAACCATTGCCGCACTCAGCCTGAGCCTGCTCAATCTGAGCGCGCAGGCTGCTACCGAAGGCGTGGACTATACCGTTCTTAGTCGCCCTATCCCGCAGCAGCAAGCCGGAAAAATTGAAGTGCTAGAATTTTTCGGCTACTTCTGCGTCCATTGTTACCATCTCGATCCAGTTTTGTTGCAACATAGCAAAACCTTCGCTAAAGATGTTTCCTTACGGACAGAGCACGTCGTTTGGATGCCTGAAATGTTGGGTTTGGCCAAGGTGGCCGCAGCCGTTAATCTTTCAGGTTTGAAATATCAAGCCAATCCAGTCATCTTCAAAGCAGTTTACGAACAAAAAATCAACCTGGCCGATACCAATGTATTCCGCTCATGGGTGGGTAAACAGACGGGTTTTGACAGTAAAAAACTGCTTCAAGCCTACAATAATAGTCCTACTGCCGCATCGGCTGCTGCAAAAATGCAGCAATTGACGGAAACTTATCGAATTGAAAACACACCAACTGTCATCGTCGGTGGTAAATACAAAGTCAATTTCAATGGTAGCGACTGGAAAGCCGGTATGAAAACTATAGACGAGCTCATCGTCAAAGTCCGCCGCGAACAATCCTCGAAACCACTTTAACTAATCAACAAAAGAAAGACGGCCTCAAGGCCGTCTGAAAACTTATGGACATTCTGATTTTATTCAAAGCACTTATTCTCGGTATCATCGAAGGTTTAACCGAGTTTCTCCCTATTTCCAGTACCGGTCACTTGATTGTATTCGGCGACTTAATGAATTTCCAAAGTAACGGTAAAGTATTCGAAATTGCCATCCAGCTCGGTGCCGTATTAGCCGTCGTATTCGAATATCGCCAACGATTTACCCATATCATAAAAGGACTAGGCAAAGAGCGAACAGCCAATCGCTTTGTGCTGAATTTATTTATCGCATTCATCCCCGCTGCGATTGTTGGCCTCTTATTCAGTAAACAAATTAAATTGCATCTTTTCAACCCGATTACCGTTGCTACCATGCTGGTACTGGGAGGCTTCTTCATTTTATGGGTTGAAAAACGCCAAACAACAGCCAAACCTAAAGTCAACCATGTCGATGATATGCGCCCAATTGACGCATTTGTTGTAGGATGCGCCCAAATTTGTGCCCTTATCCCTGGGACATCACGTTCAGGCAGTACCATCATGGGCGGTATGCTGTGGGGATTAGAACGTAAAACGGCTACCGAATTTTCATTCTTCCTTGCTGTACCAATGATGATTGCGGCAACAGGTTACGACATCTTAAAAAACTACAAACTCTTTACCTTGCAAGATGTCGGACAAATTGCCATCGGCTTTATCGCAGCATTTATCGCCGGTTTATTAGCAGTAAAAGCTTTGCTGAAATTTGTTTCCAGTAAAAACTATGTTCCTTTTGCCTACTACCGCATCGTATTCGGTGGTCTGATTCTCCTTACTTGGATGCTGGGCTGGGTCAGCTGGAGCGAATAACCCATCTTCATTCACCAAAGGACGTGCCTGAGCACGTCCTTTTTCTTTATCCGCTTCCTCCCTTTCGATCAGATTTCTACCCCGTAAAAGGCTTACACTCCGCATCAT
>NZ_JBQCVL010000020.1:0-5000 GCF_051958425.1 Neisseria sp. P0013.S005
GAGACGGGTGTTTTTGTGCATGTTCATGTTTCAGTATTCTCCTGGAAATACTGTAAACAACGCTACTAGTTTCTACATACCGATGCCGGTGATGTTGTGTCTGTCGGTTCTCAAGGTTACGAACGTCAAATTATCAACGTAGCTCCTGGCGATATTTCTGCTACTTCTACTGATGCGATCAACGGCTCACAGCTTTATGGTGTATTGAGTGCGCTCGAACGCATTCGTTATTTCTCTGTTAAGTCAACTGATGGCAGTACTGACGGCACCAAAAACTGGAATAACGATGGTGCGAAAGGTGCAAACTCAATTGCCATTGGCCCATCTGCATCTACAACAAGCGCAGCCACAAATGGTGTCGCTATCGGTAATCAGGCAAATGTTACAGGCGTCAATGCTGTTGCTTTGGGTAACGGTACTACTGCTTCTGTTCAAGACTCTGTCGCTTTGGGCAATGGTGCTGTCGGCGCGGCCAATAATTTTGATGCAACAGCTAAAAATGCCTCATTCAAAAACGATAGCGGCGCTGCGACCAATGTCAGCTATGCTGCTTCTTCATCTTCTAAAACAGGCGCGGTTTCTGTAGGCAGCGCAGGCAATGAGCGCCAAATCCAGAATGTTGCCGCAGGCCGTATTTCCGCCACTTCGACCGATGCAGTTAATGGTAGCCAACTGTACACAGTCATGAATAATGTTGGACATAATATCCAACAAAACGGTACAGACAAATCCCGCATCAATAACAACGGTACGGTCAACTACGCTAATGGCAACTTGACGACCGTTGCAGTTACCGATGGCGAGAATGCATCAAAAGTTCAAATCAACGTCACTCAAGGCACATTGTCTGTCGATAATAATGGTACAGTGTCCGCACCGACTGCCGGTGTAGCGACTGCCGGCGATGTAGCCAATGCCATCAATAATGCCAAAACCACAACCAAGGTAGCGGCAGGCAGCAACACGCATGTCAATAAAACAACTTCAGGCAAAGAAACCACTTATACCGTCAGCGCAGATAAAGCAACGGTACAAGTTTCCAATGCTTTGAATCTGACCTCTAATACTACAACTGCAGCCGATGGTGCAGTCACAACTAATTACAGTATCGATCTCGCTCAAAGCACCAAAGCCGACATCCAAAAAGGCGTGGACGCCAAAACCGCCGTTGACAGCAAAGGCCTGACCTTCAACGGCGACAGCGGCAGCACCAATGTCGAAAAACTGGGCTCCACCGTGACCGTTGCCGGCGACGACAACATCACCACCGCAGCCCAGGGCGATACAGTGACCGTCAAGCTGAAAAAAGACCTGGTAATAGACAGCGTCAAAGCCGGCGACACCACCGTGAACAACGACGGAGTGAAAGTAGGCGACGATGTCGCATTGACCCAGGACGGCGTTAAAGCGGGCGATGTCAAACTGACCAAAGACGGTTTGAACAACGCCGGCAACAAAGTGACCAACGTAGCCGCCGGTACCGACGATACCGACGTCGTCAACTACGGTCAGCTGAAAGAGACCTGGGTGCGAATATACGCTAAGCAACAAGATAGCAGGCTGTATATCAACTCTCCCAATGATTTTGGTGCGGCATATTGTACGCAAAAACCAGATGCATGCTGTTTTTAAAAGAATTTCATGAATCAGGCCGCACCCTCTTTAGAGAGTAAACCTGAATGGCTATAGAAACTTGGGAGTCCAAGACATGGGATACCTGCCTTTTCTCCTGCAGGTTGCTTTATTCTGGTGGACTCCCTCTACTGTTGCAAAAAAGCGATACATTTCTCCGTACATCAACAGGGGGGGGGGCTGGAATATTTTCAAAATAAAGATAAAATGGGGAAATTTTACCCCCATGTTTGCCTCGTAAAACGAAATTCTTGTACTTACGGGCCGAATGGTTCGTGCAGGTAAGTGGGTAGGTTGCAATTTCGATCACTCTATACAACTAAATAATGGAGCATAACAATGAATAAAGCCTATCGCGTTATTTGGAATGCGTGCACCAACACTTGAACTGCTGTTCAGGAAAATGCCAAGGCCAAGGGAAAATCTTCTTCCGGACGGGTTTCTGCCGAGCCTGCCACATTGGGCAGCTTGGGGTTGAAATCCTCCCGTTTCGTTTGCACCGCATTGGCTTCCGCGCTGATGATGACTGCAGGTTATGCCAACGCCGGGCCGGGTATTTTTATCAATGATGGTAATGATGCCGGATGTATCGTTACCAGCGATGAATCATCAAGAAGAAACGCGCTGTTCTTTCTGAGTAATAACAACTTGGAATGGGCGGCCGAGCCGACCAGCGGCGGTAGTATGCCGAGTGCAAATGCCTTCCGTAATAAATGTAGCCCGGCAGATGCTGCCAGCCAAACCAACCGTGCTCTGTTCCATGGCGATGCGGGTGGTGCGGGCAGCAAACACCTTTCGCTCGGCGGCCGTTTGGATGTAAATAGCGGCATTATCGGCTTGGGTGACCGTGCCGCAGGCAATAACAGCATCCGCATTGGTAGCGGCAATACTTTGCAGGCTGCCAATAGTCAATCGAATTCCGTTGCTATCGGTAATGACGTGGAAACCAAAGCTGCCCTGGCTGTTGGCATCGGCTCGGCCGCCAAGGCCAATGGACAGCAGAGCGTGGCTGTCGGTAACAGTGTGGAGGCTTCCGGAAATTTTTCCGTAGCCATCGGCACTTCCGCTCGTGCGAATGCGGCACAAACTGTGGCTTTGGGTAACAATGCCAACGCCGCAGGCGAGGATGCGCTGGCTATTGGTCGTAGTGCCAACGCACAGGCGAAAGACTCGATTGCATTCGGCCGCAGCTCTCAGGCAGCTGCCAAGGGCGTTGCTATTGGTTCAGAAGCCAGCGCCGCCGTGGCCAATTCTGTTGCCTTGGGTTCAGGTAAGACTGCCGTTGCTGCTGCAGACCAGTCCGGAACGAAAAATGTAAACGGACTGAACTATACGTATGTCGGCAATTCCGCCAACAGTTCTGTGACCGTTGGTAACCGTCAAATCAAACAGGTAGGTGCGGGCGAAGTTTCGGCTGCTTCCGCCGATGCGATTAACGGTAGCCAGCTTCATGCTACCCAAAACGTTGTTGGCAATATCGGTAAAGGAGTGGCCGCTAATTTGGGCGGCGGCGCGGTATTGAAACCAGACGGTACGTTTACCGCTCCCACCTACAGCTTGACTGATGCTAATGGTAATGTGGTTAGCAAAAACAACGTCGGCGATGCGCTGAACGTATTGAACAGCCGTTTGAATAATGTGGGTGGCGGTTTTCAGGTAGCCGCAACTACTGGTACGACGCAAAACGTCAAGCCTGGCAATACTCTCAAATTTATTGATGGTACAAATACCACTACCGAAGTATCGACCGACGGCGCGGGTGTGACCACCGTTAAAATCAACGCCACAGGCGGCGGTGCAGCCGTTCCCCTGACCAGCAACGCTGCAACCGGCCAAGTCAACGCACCCGCTGCTGCGGATGCGAATAAAGCTGCCACTGCAGGTAGCGTGGCCACTGCCATCAATACTGCCGTGAGCAAGAGTGGCTTTAATGTGCAGGGTGGTTCGGTTGCTGGCGGCTCCGTTACTGGTGCAGCTACAACCAAAGTAAATAATGGCAGTACCGTTAAATTGCAGGCGGGTAAAAACATCGCTCTATCACAGAGTGGTGCGGATTTTACTTTTGCCACTGCCGAGAATTTGAGCGTAACCAGCGTGACTGCCACTGATGCGGCTGGCAATAAAACTGTTACCAATGGCAGCGGTGTCACTATAACTCCGGCAGCCGCAGGCAGTTCCCCCGTAAGACTAACCACCAGTGGCCTGGATAACGGCGGCAACAAGATTACCAACCTGACCAGCGGCAACGTTGCGGCAGGCGACAACAGTGCCGTAACTGGCGGTGCAGTTAATACCGCAATCAATACTGCCATCAATACTGCCGTGACCGATTTGAAAGACGCCGGCTTCAAGATCGGAGCCGACAGCGGTGCAGACGACACCGTAAAACTGGGCGAAACCGTCAAATATGCCGGCGATGCCAATATCAAGACCACGGTTACCAACAACCAAATCGGCTTTAAACTGGCCGACAGCATTACCGTTGGTCCGGCTAGCGGCGGCAGCCCGGTTACTGTCGACGGTAGTGCCGGTACGGTTACCGGCCTGACCAACAAAACTTGGAATCCTGCCGGCATTGTCAGCGGACGTGCAGCCACGGAAGATCAGTTGAAAGCTGTAACCAATCAGGTCAACAGTTCTGCAACCCACTATTACAGCGTGAACGACGGTGGCGGCGCACACGGTGGCAATTTCAATAATGACGGCGCGACTGGTCTTAACGCATTGGCTGCCGGCGTGGGTGCAAGTGCGCAAGATAATGATGCTGTCGCCATCGGTAGCGGAACGATCGCTCAAGGTAACGGCTCGATCGCCATCGGTGCGGCTGCCGAAGTCAGCGGCGCCACCGGAGCGGGCGGCATCGCCATCGGCGCGGCTGCCACCGCTAAGAACGGCGGTACGGCCGTCGGCTCCGGCGCGGATACCGGCAACGGCACGGCACTCATCCCCGGCCTGCCCAACCGCCTCAATAACAACCTAGCATTGGGCGATAGCGCGAGGGTTAAAAACGATACCAACTTCAACGTGGCATTGGGTTCGCTTTCCACTGCAGGCGATGCGGATTTGACCGCCGCCGCCTACAAACCGAACGCAACTTCCGTCATTGCCGGCGACATCAACGAAGCCGGGGTTAAATATGGCGAAGTTTCGCTGGGCGGGGACACAAGCCATTTTATGTCCGGTAGCAAAATGTACCGCCGCCTGACCAATTTGGCTGCAGGTTCGGCCGATACCGATGCCGTGAACGTATCGCAGCTGAAAGCGGTGCAGGCTGCTTTGCAGGACCAAGCCCCGGTTGCATACACCAAAGCCGACGGCACCAAGGTGTACAAACACACCGACGGCAACTTCTACGATGCACCCAACGG
>NZ_JBQCVL010000020.1:5100-14295 GCF_051958425.1 Neisseria sp. P0013.S005
GGCGGCCCGGTAACCTTGGGTAACGTCGCTGCAGGTGCGGTTAACGCGACCAGTACCGATGCCGTGAACGGCAGCCAACTGTTTGCGACCAACCAAAACGTAGCCAACAACGCCGCCAATATCGCCAAAGGCATCAACTTCGGCGGTACGACCGGCAGCAAAAACTACGCATTGGGCGACACCATCAATGTCAAAGGCGACAGCAACATCATCAGCGAAACCGTAGCCGGTGGTGCACAGCTGAAACTGGCAGATGTGTTGAATGTCGGTCAAGCGGCTCCGGTGAAAATCGATGGCAATAAAGGTGAAGTCAGCGGCTTGAGCAATACGACTTTGGGTGGCAGCGACTTTGCCCAAGGCAAACGTGCGGCGACTGAAGAGCAGCTGAATGCAGCCCAAGATCAGTTGGTGAATGTATTGGGTGGCAATGCGGCCAATAATGGCGGCAACATCAGCATGACCGATATTGGCGGTACTGGTGAGAACAACATCCATGATGCGATTAAAGCCGTCAATACAACTGCCAATCTGCCTTTGACTTTCGGCGGCGACAGCGGCAAAGATGTTGAACGCAAACCGGGTACGAAGCTGAATATTGTTGGCGGTCAAACCGATGCAGCCAAACTTTCAGACGGCAATATCGGTGTTGTAGCAAATGGCTCTGATAAGTTGGAAGTCAAATTGGCTAAAGACTTGGCAGTTGACAGCGTGAAAGCCGGTGATACCACCGTCAATACTGACGGCGTGAAAGTTGGCGATGTCAATCTGACTAAAGCCGGCTTGAACAACGGCGGCAACAAGATTACCAATGTTGCGGCCGGTACGGATGACACTGATGCGGTCAATGTTGCTCAGTTGAACAAAGCTGCGGCTGCGGCTAAGACCGAAGTCGTTCAAGGCGATAACATTGTTGTTACTCAGAATGTCGGCGCCAATGGCCAAACCATTTACAAAGTGGCTACCGATAAAAACCTGAAAGTTGACAGCGTTACCGCAGGTGATACCGTGATGAATAATGACGGTGTAAAAGTCGGCGATGATGTTGCATTGAACAAAGACGGCTTGAAAGCAGGCGATGTGAACCTGACCAAAGCTGGCTTGAACAATGGCGGCAACAAGATTACCAACGTTGCGGCCGGTACGGATGACACCGATGCGGTTAATGTTTCTCAACTGAAACAAGCTGCGACGGCATCTAAAACTGAAGTCGTTCAAGGTAAGAACATCGTTGTGACTGAAAAAACAGGTGATAAAGGTCAGACTGTTTATGAAGTTGCTACCGATAAAGACTTGGACGTTGACAGCGTGAAAGCCGGTGATACTACTGTTAATAATGATGGTGTGAAAGTTGGTGATGATGTTGCATTGAACAAAGACGGCTTGAAAGCAGGTAAGGTAAACCTGACTAAAGACGGTTTGGACAATGCAGGCAACAAAGTAACCAACGTAGCGGATGGCGACATCAACGCCAACAGCAAAGATGCTGTCAACGGCAGCCAGTTGTACGCAACCAACCAAAACGTAGCCAACAACGCTGCGACTATCGCCAAAGGCATCAACTTCGGCGGTACGACCGGCAGCAACAACTACGCATTGGGCGACACCATCAACGTTAAAGGCGACAGCAATATCATCAGCGAAACCGTTGCCGGTGGTGCTCAACTGAAGTTAGCTGACGAGATTAGCGTGAAGACAGTGAATGCCGATACCTTCAAAGCAGGCGATACTGTGATGAATAACGACGGCGTGAAAGTCGGCGATAAAGTTGCGTTGAACAAAGACGGTCTGACCGCAGGCAATACCGTGGTCAACAACGATGGCGTAACCATCGCTGCACCGACTGAAAACAATCCGAACAACCAAGTCAAACTGTCTCCTGTCGGTCTGAACAACGGCGGCCAACGCATTACCAATGTGGCTCCGGGTAAAGACGGTACAGACGCGGCAAATGTGAATCAGTTGATTGGTTTGGGTACCGAGTTGCAGAACAACATCAACCAAGTAGGTAAGAAAGCCTACGCGGGTGTGGCCGGTGCGATTGCCCAAGGCTCGATTCCGCAAGTAACCAGTCCGGGTGAGACCGGTATCGGTGTCGGCAGCGGCTACTACGGCGGTCAGTCTGCCATGGCTATCGGCGTATCTGCGATGAGTGACGGCGGCAACTGGATTGTCAAAGGCAACTTCTCGGCCAATACCGACGGTCATGTCGGTGTCGGTGTCGGTGCGCTGTATAAGTGGTAAGTTGGCAATGACAGGCAACTAGATTTACTGCCTGAATAGGGAGGCCGTCTGAAATTTTAGGTTTCAGACGGCCTTTTTTTCTGAAAACACTTGAATTTAGACTATCTGAAACGATATGCTTCATCTATTTACCGCATGACTCTGAAAGAGAACAAATGAGCAAAACCATCCATTATTTGAAAGACTACGCTGCGCCAGCGTACCGTATTCTGAAAACCGACCTGCATTTCAATATTTTAGAACCGCAAACCATCGTCAAATCCAGTCTGACCGTTCAACCTGAAAGAGCAGGGGAGCCGTTGGTATTGGATGGTTCGGCAAAACTGCTGTCTGTGAAAGTAAACGGCCGGGCCGTAGATTATGTGTTGGAAGACGAAAAACTGACGATTGCCGGCGTGCCGTCTGAAAACTTCACGCTGGAAGTAGAAACCGAAATTCTGCCGGCTGAGAACAAATCGCTGATGGGTCTGTATGCTTCCGGCGGCAATTTGTTTACCCAATGCGAACCGGAAGGTTTCCGCAAAATTACGTTTTACATCGACCGTCCGGATGTCATGTCTAAATTTACCACCACTATCGTTGCAGATAAAAAACGCTATCCTGTGTTGCTGTCTAACGGCAATAAAATCGATGGCGGCGAGTTTTCAGACGGCCGTCATTGGGTGAAATGGGAAGACCCGTTTGCCAAACCGAGCTATCTCTTTGCTTTGGTGGCAGGCGATTTGGCGGTAACGGAAGATTATTTTACGACCATAAGCGGCCGTAAGGTCAAAATCGAGTTCTACACCACTGAGACAGACAAACCTAAAGTCGGGTTTGCAGTGGAATCGTTGAAAAATGCGATGAAATGGGACGAAACACGTTTTGGCTTGGAATACGACTTGGATATTTTCATGGTCGTTGCCGTGGGCGATTTCAATATGGGTGCGATGGAAAACAAAGGTTTGAATATTTTCAACACCAAGTTTGTGCTGGCCAACAGCCGTACCGCGACTGATACCGATTTTGAAGGCATTGAATCTGTTGTCGGCCACGAATATTTCCATAACTGGACGGGCAACCGCGTGACCTGCCGTGATTGGTTCCAATTGTCGCTGAAAGAAGGTTTGACCGTATTCCGTGATCAAGAGTTTTCCGGCGACAGAGCCAGCCGCGTGGTGCGCCGTATCGACAATGTCCGTATGCTGCGCTTGTTCCAATTCCCTGAAGATGCAGGCCCGACTGCGCATCCTGTCCGCCCGGCCAGCTATGAAGAGATGAACAACTTCTACACCATGACCGTCTATGAAAAAGGTGCGGAAGTAGTGCGCATGTATCACACCTTGCTCGGAGAAGAGGGCTTCCAAAAAGGCATGAAGCTGTATTTCCAACGCCATGACGGTCAGGCTGTGACTTGTGATGATTTCCGTGCCGCAATGGCAGACGCAAACGGTATCAATCTTGATCAGTTCGCCTTGTGGTACAGCCAAGCCGGTACGCCGGTTTTAGATGCTCAAGGCCGTCTGAAAGATGGTGCGTTTGAATTGACCATCAAACAAACTATTCCGGCCACGCCCGATATGGCGGACAAACAGCCGATGATGATTCCGGTCAAAACCGGTTTGCTGAACGAAAAAGGCGAAGCGGTTGAGTTTGAATATCAAGGCAAACGTGTGAAAGAGGCGGTTTTGGTATTGACTGAAGCCGAGCAGACTTTTGTGTTGGGCGGCGTCAATGAGCCGGTTATCCCGTCTCTGTTGCGTGACTTCTCTGCACCGGTTACCCTGAACTATCCGTACAGCGAGCAAGAATTGGCCACGTTGTTGGCGGCAGATGAAAATGAGTTTGCCCGTTGGGAGGCTGCTCAAACCCTGTATCATCGCGCCATTAACGCCAACCGTCAGGCATTGGCGGAAGGCCGTCCTTTGCCGGAACACAAAGCATTGATGGATGCTTTGGCTTTGGTGGTTTCCGGTGACTTTGATCCGGCATTCCGTGCCATTTTGCTGCAAATGCCGTCTGAAACCGATGTATGGGCGGAAGAAGAAAATATTGACCCGATTCAGGTTCATCAGGCGCGTGAAGCCTTGCTCAATGCCGTTGCCGTCAAGTTCCTGCCTCAATGGCGCGAGCTGAACCGTCAAGCTGCCGAGCAAGAAAACCAAGCCGATGCTGCTGTTCGTTATGAATACAGCCCGGAATTGGCCGGCTGGCGTACTTTGCGCAATGCTTGCAGGGCATTTATCCTTCGTGCTGACGCTGCGCATATCGAACACGTTGCGGAGAATTACGAAGCAATGGCGCAAAACATGACCCACGAATGGGGTATCTTATCCGCAATTAACAGCAATGAAAGCGAAATCCGCGATCGTTTGTTGACACAATTTGCCGATAAATTTGCCGATGATGCTTTGGTAATGGACAAATATTTTGCCCTGATTGCCTCAAGTCGCCGCAAAGATACTTTACAGCAAGTTCAGACGGCCTTGAATCATCCTAAGTTCAGTATTGAAAATCCAAATAAGGCCCGTTCTTTATTGATGAGCTTCAGTCGTAATATTCCGCACTTCCATGCAGAAGATGGTAGTGGATACCGTTTTGTTGCTGATAAAGTGATGGAGATAGACCGCTTCAATCCGCAAGTTGCCGCCCGATTGGTGCAGGCTTTCAACATCTGCAACAAATTGGAAACCAACCGCAAAGCCGTCATGACCAAAGAATTGCAACGCATTCATGCACAAGAAGGTTTGTCCAAAGATGTGGGCGAGATTGTCGGTAAGATTCTGAATGAAAAATAAAGCTTGTCTGTTGAACTTATTGTAATTTGGCAATAAGGATAGATAGACTAAAGGTCGTCTGAAACCGATTGGTTTCAGACGACCTTTTTATATATCAACGCTTAAATTAATTTTCGTTGAGGATAGTGAATAAGAATAAAAAAAGAGCCTGCATAAAACAGGCTGTAGGAAAACGTTGCGTTGTTTACACCACAGGTTGAGAATGAAGCCTGCAAGACCTCAAACGGCGTATCGCCGTTCAAACTGCGGTGCGGCTTCACAGTGTTATAGAAATTAACAAAGCGGCACAACTCCTTTCGCCGGTGTTCCGGACTGTCAAACAACTGTTTCTCATGCCACATCTCCATCAGGGTGCGGATAACCCGTTCCGCCTTACCGTTGGTCTGCGGACGGGCAACCCGGGTAAACTTTTGACCAATCCCGTTCTCATAACAGGCTACACCGAAAGCATGGTTGGCCGAGCCTTTATATTCCGTACCGTTGTCGGAGTAAACGCACTCAATCAGGTATGGGCAGGGATCAATCAGGTGTTCGGTCAGAAACTTGGCGGCACTGTCTGCGGTTTTGTCCGGCAAAATGGCGGTGTATAGCTCCCTTGAGAAATCGTCGATGGCGACAAACAGGTAATCCCGATTATCGGTGACTTTCTGCCCTTTGAGCAGCGGCAGCCGTTTGGTATCGAGATGTACCAGCTCTCCGGGGTAGGATTTATTGTAGCGTTTGGCCTGCCTTTTGAGTTTTTCCTGAATGCCGCGTTCTACCTTGGCCAGGCGTTTCATTCCGTACTTTGCCTGTTTGAAACGGTTGTTGGTACTGGTTTGGGGGTTGAGCAGCCTGCCTCTTGCGGCTTTAAGTGCGCGGTAAATGGTGACGCGGCTGACTTGGTAGCGGCGTGCCAGGGAGGTGACGCTTTCCTTCCCCTGCGTGTAGGCCAGCCAAATGGCTTGGCGGTGGTGCGGGGTGAGACGGGTGTTTTGGTGCATGTTCATGTTTCAGTATTCTCTTGGAAATACTGTAAACAACGCTACTAGTTTCTACAAATGGTTTTACAAGCCAAATACGGCAATATCGCCCTTGCCTTGACGAATCAGCTCAGTACCATCGGTCATATCAATAACCGTCGTCGGCTCAGTACCGCACCAGCCGCCATCAATAACCAAATCAACAGCATGCTCAAGACGGTCTCGGATTTCGTATGGATCGGTCAATGGCTCGTCGTCTTCGGGCAGCATGAGGGTGCAACTTAAAATAGGTTCGCCCAATTCTTGCAAAAGTGCCAAGGCGGTGGCGTTATTGGGAACACGCAGGCCGATGGTTTTGCGTTTGGGGTGAAGCGTGCGATTCGGTACTTCTTTGGTTGCCTGCAGGATAAAGGTGTAGCTGCCGGGCGTAGCTGCTTTAAGCTGGCGGAATTGGGCATTATCTACTTTGGCGTAAGTACCCAATTCGCTCAAATCGGCACACATCAGGGTCAGATGGTGTTTTTGATCGATTTTGCGAATCGTGAGAATGCGCTCCATCGCGTTTTTGTCGCCGAGTTTGCAACCTAGCGCATAGCAGGAATCCGTAGGGTAAACGATAACGCCGCCACTGCGGACAATATCGGCGGCTTGCTTGATGAGGCGGTCTTGGGGATTATCGGGATGGATGGCGAAAAATTGTGCCATGTTCTTTTCCTTATCATTCTAATGGTTTGTTGTTTGACATTTTAAAACTTATTTGGCCGTCTGAATATTGGATTTCCACCACTATGAATGGATTTAGCCTCAGCTACAACACAGCTGCACCCAGTGATACCTTATATATCATTTTGATTTACCGGCCGATATCGAAAGTCAATTTAATACGCTATATAATGCGTTATTTTGTTTGAAAGTCATCTCAATGTCTGCCTCTTCCCTACCTTCCCGCCGCTTGTCTGTCGCACCTATGCTTGATTGGACAGACAGACACTATCGCTTTATGGCGCGACAAATTACACGCAATGCTTGGCTGTATAGCGAAATGGTCAATTCAGGCGCAGTGGTTTACGGAGATAAAGACCGCTTCTTGAGTTTCAACGAAGGCGAGCAACCGGTCGCTTTACAGCTTGGCGGCTCAGATCCGCATGACTTGGCAATCGCTGCCAAAGCGGCTGAGACATATGGCTATAATGAAGTCAACCTAAATTGCGGCTGCCCCAGCCCACGCGTACAAAAAGGCGCTTTCGGCGCTTGCCTGATGAATGATGTAGATTTGGTGGCAGATTGTTTGAACGCGATGCAGGATGCAGTTGAAATTCCGGTAACGGTCAAACACCGCATCGGCGTAGACAGACAGACAGAATATCAAGTTGTGGCAGATTTTGTGGGAACGCTTCGCGAAAAAACAGCCTGTCGCACATTTATCGTCCATGCGCGTAATGCTTGGCTGGACGGTTTATCCCCAAAAGAAAACCGCGAAGTTCCGCCACTCAAATATGAATACGTCTACCGCTTGAAACAAGAGTTTCCCGACTTGGAAATTTTGATTAACGGTGGTATTACCACCAACGAAGAAATCGCCGAACATCTGAAATTTGTAGACGGCGTCATGATCGGGCGCGAGGCTTATCACAATCCGATGCTGATGCGCGATTGGGATGCACTGTTTTATAACGACACACACGCGCCAATCCAATATGCTGATTTAGCAGCTTGGCTATACGCATACAGCCGCGAACAAATCGCCTCAGGGCGCGGTACCATTCTGCGCCACATCGTCCGCCATGCACTAGGCTTGATGCACGGCCTAAAAAATGCCCGTACTTGGCGCCGTATGCTCTCAGATGCCACCTTGCTAAAAGACAACGACGGCAGCCTGATTCTAGACGCATGGAAAGAAGTAGAACGCGCAAATATTTGGGATTAATGGCGTATAGTGTGAATAAATGAAAGGCCGTCTGAAACATCAAATGATGTTTCAGACGGCCTTTTACATTGCAACAGATTGCTAAAGATATATTCATTTCTCTTTAGCTACTATAACGATTAATTCATCGAATAAAACCAACACATAATCTAAGCATAAAAAAATGCGGCCTAAATTAGGCCGCATTTACTTTGCTTCGTCTTTTCAGACGGCCTTTTCAGGCCGTCTGAAAGTCAGATTACCATTGGTAACCAACTGCTACGGTAGCACCGAAGTGACCACGTGAGTTGCCGGAAGCAGTACCTTTGATGCTCCAGTGACCACCATCGGAGATGCTAGAGAGGCCGATAGCGTAACCGGTTTCACCGCGGTAGTGACTGCCACCGATAGCCAGCATGCTCTTACCTGGCAAGTAAGCTTGTGGCAGACCGGCAGTAGCCAGAGCTTGAGCCACACCTGCGCGGGCGTTGTTGTCAACCTTGTTCACACTGCTGTTCACATCGCCGAATTTTTGGTTCAGCTGGTCAACGTTAACCGCATCGGTACCGTTCTTACCTGGAGCAACATTTTTAATAGTAGTGTTGCCGGCATCGATACCACCTTGGTTGATGGTTACAGGACCTGCTTTCAGTTCATTAGTAGTAACACTGTTAACGGTCAGATTAGGGTTCAAGCTGACTTTCAGCGCATCGCCGTCTTTCTTAACGAAGATGTTTTGAACTTCTTTCTCTGAAGTCTTACCGGTTGCTTTGTCGAATACTTGAACTTTAGTACCCGCATCACCTTTAATCTGAATAGTGTTATTCAGTTTTTTGGAGATAGAGCCGTCAGTAGTACCAGTCTCGTCAACCAGACCGAAGGTGCCATCAGCATCTTTACCGTCTTTACCGTCTTTCACGGTTGCAGTAGTAGTAGAGATGACTTTACCGTCTTTATCGAAGTTGTTGATAGTAATGGTAGAAGTACCTTTAGCTTCATCACGCTCAACTTTACCTTCAGCAGACTTACCGTTTTCACCGGTATCACCTTTGGCACCGGTTGCACCGGTAGCACCAGTTGCACCAGTAGCACCGGTATCGCCTTTAGCACCAGTTGCACCGGTAGCACCGGTAGCACCGGTATCGCCTTTAGCACCAGTTGCGCCGGTAGCGCCGGTAGCGCCGGTTGCACCAGTAGCACCAGTTGCGCCGGTAGCACCAGTAGCGCCAGTAGCACCAGTATCGCCTTTAGCACCAGTTGCGCCGGTTACGCCGGTGTCACCTTTTTCGCCTTTGTCGCCGGTTGCGCC
>NZ_JBQCVL010000021.1:0-13415 GCF_051958425.1 Neisseria sp. P0013.S005
GTAATGTATATTTGCTCATAAAAAAACTGCACCTTGTGAGTTGGAGGGGGTGTGTCCAACTTTTGGGGTGCAGTTCAAAGATTCAGACGGCCTTTTTCTAATGAAAGGCTTAAACGGCTTCAGCTTCTTCTGCCAAGAAACCGCGCAGTTTTTGCATGGCTTTGGCTTCGATTTGGCGGATGCGTTCGGCAGATACGCCGTATTCGGCAGCCAATTCGTGCAGGGTCAAACCGCCATCGTCTTGCAACCAGCGGCTTTCAACGATACGGCGGCTGCGGTCGTCCAGTTGTGCCAAGGCGTTTTGCAGGCCTTCGGTTTGCAGGGCGTAGTGGGCTTGTTTGGACAACTGACGGCTAGGCTCTGCATCGTGATCGGCCAACCAGTCGATAGGGGCGAAATTGTCCTCGTCATCGTTGTTTTCCGCCATGATGCCGATGTCGTGACCGGTCATGCGTTGTTCCATTTCCAAGACTTCGGACAATTTGACGCCCAAATCGTCGGCGATTTCTTGCGCTTCTTTTGGAGACAAGGCATTTAGGTTTTTACGCATGCTGCGCAGGTTGAAGAACAGTTTGCGTTGCGGTTTGGTGGTGGCAACGCGGACCAAACGCCAGTTGCGCAAAATGAATTCGTGGATTTCGGCTTTAATCCAATGTACGGCAAACGAAAACAGGCGCGCGCCGCGACTTGGTTCGTAGCGTTTGACGGCTTTCATCAGGCCGATATTGCCTTCTTGAATCAGGTCGGCTTGGTTGAGGCCGTAGCCGTCGTAGCCGCGTGCAATGGATACGACGACGCGAAGATGGGACAGAATAAGCTGTTTGGCGGCGTTGAGATCGCCTTTTTGTTGACGTTCGGCCAGTTGTGTTTCTTCTTCGGCGGTAAGCATGGGAATGCTGTTGACAGTATGAATGTATTGCTCGAGGCTACCGTTGCCGCTGTGGATAACGGGTAATGCAAAAGCTTTATTCATAAAGGATGCTCTCCTTGATTAGGCCGTCTGAAAACGGCTTTTGTTTATTTGTGTGACAAGCAGTATACCACTGCCTGTGGTTTGTTTTGTTATGGGTTGGATTTTTTCTGTAAATTAACGATAGATTCAATAGTTTTTACTGCTTGAATCGCAAGGGTTGATTGTCTTAGAAAATTTGAGTGATTTGCTAGGTTTTGGCTAAGTATATTACAAACATTTCTGTATGTAAATAGTCTTGGTGATAAAAAAGACCTTGTATAACAAGGTCTTAAAAATTTTTTATTCTGGTTTTTTCCGGCCAATCAGGATAAGGAATACGCCGATAACGGCCAAAATGCTGATAAGCCATGTTGAGCCGCCTGCTTTCATATAAGGCGTTTCGCCGATGTAGCCTTTGACGTGGCCTTCGAGGACGGTTTCCGTATTCGGTTGAGCTTCGGCAACAATCGTACCTTTAGGGGAAATAATGGCGGTTGCGCCGGTATTGGTGGCGCGAACCATGTAGCGGCCCAGTTCCATTGCACGCGCTTGGGATTGTTGAAGCTGCTGATACATGGCATTGGATTTGCCGTACCACGCCATATTGCTGATGTTGGCAAGCAGGGTAGAGCGTTTCGCCGTTGCAATGAGTTCGTCGCCGAAGCCGTCTTCATAGCAGATATTGAAGGCGACTTTTTGATCTTTCATCACCAAAGGCGCTTGGTTGTCGCCGCCTTTTTGAAAGTCGGCCAAAGGCATATCCATCATTTTATAGAGACGCTCGGTAATGGCAGGCAAGGGCTTGTATTCGCCAAATGGAACGAGGTGGTTCTTGGCGTAGTAGGGGATAACATCGGAAGTGCTGTTGTGATAGTCGCTCAAATTGATGACTGCATTTTCGTAGCCGTTGCCGTCGGGCGTATATTGGCTGATGCCGATGGCCAACGCGCTGCCGTTGCTTTGCGCTTGCTCGGCGAATTGTTCCAAGATGCCTTCGGGCAGGTCTTGGCGCATCAGCGGCAGAGCGGTCTCGGGCAGGATGACGATGTCGGCACTGGTCTTGCTGATTTGTTCGTAGTATTTTTGAATGGTCGGAATAATTTGCTCTTCCTTCCATTTCAGATTTTGTTCGATATTGCCTTGAATCAGGGCAACCGTGCTGGTGCTGCCGTCGGGGCGAGTGTATTCGGTTTGTTGGGAAATGTAGCCGACGGAGCAGAGTGCAACGATAAGGAATAAGGGCAACAGGTGGTGTTTCAGACGGCCGTGGTTGTCAATCAGCAACACCAGCCATGCGCTGAGGAAAGCTGTTGCCAGCGTAACCATATGAATGCCGCCCAAAGGCGCGAAGCCTGCCAACGGGCTGTCTTTGATGATTTGGGAATAGCCGATTGCGCCCCAGCCGAATCCGGTCAGGAAACGTTCACGGGCAAATTCTGCCAGCGTCCATAAAATCGGCAGCAGGAGACCGGTTTTGGCCCAGCGCGACAGGTTGCATTTTCTCCACACCCAAAAACAGATGGCCGGATAAAGTGCAAGAAACGCCGGCAGCAGGAAGGTGAGGGGGATGGCGTATGAATCCGACAAACCCGAAACATCATGCAAGGCAGTGTGTATCCAATAAAACTGCGCCGTATAACCGATTAATCCGAACAGATAGGCAGTCATGACGGCGAAGCGCGGACGCAATTCAATCAGGCGTATCAGCGCGCCAAACAACAGCGGCATCAGCCAGAAATGATAATACGGGGCGAAAGTGAACGGTGTCGCGGCGGCAATCAAGATGACCAGCGGCCAGTAAAGCAGCGGATGTTGCCAATATTGTTCGAGTTTACGGAAAATATTCATGCTTTAAATAGTATTGAGGTCGTCTGAAAAATTTTCAGACGGCAGGGAAACAAAATCAGTCTTTTTGAAACAATTTCATTGTAGGCAGGACGATTGCGCAAGCCAATGTACCGGCGGCTACTCCGACCACCAGGTTGGCGATATATTCCATCATGCCGCTGTCCCAATGTTGCGCGTGGAGGAAATCGTGCAAAAAGCCAAGGTTGTGGGCGATCAGTCCGCCGCCGACCAAGAACATCGCCAGCGTGCCGACAATACTCAAGCCGCGCATAAACCAAGGCATAAATGAAATCAAACCGCGTCCGATACCTTGCACGGCGGCGCTTTTTTGGCGCATCAACATCATACCGAGGTCGTCAAGTTTGACGATGATGCCGACCAAACCATAGACCAACACTGTCATGCCGACACCGATGGCGGCCATCACCAAAGAACGCGTCATCAGGTCATATTTTTCAACAACGCCCAGCGCAATAATGATGATTTCGGCGGAGAGGATGAAATCTGTGCGGACCGCGCCTTTAACTTTTGTTTTTTCGTCTGTGACTTCAGGCTCGGCATCGTGTCTGTCTTCGTGTTCATTGCGGTGCAGGAATTTGTGCAACAGTTTTTCGACGCCTTCAAAACACAAATACACACCGCCTATCATCAGCAAGGGCGTAATCAGTGCAGGCAGGAAAGCGGAAAGAGACAGCGCAAGCGGCACCAGAATCAGCTTGTTGACCAGAGAGCCTTTTGCCACCGCCCAAATAATCGGCAATTCGCGCTCGGCGGATACGCCGGTTACCTGATTGGCGTTGAGCGCCAAATCGTCACCGACCACGCCGGCGGTTTTTTTGGCGGCGACTTTGGTCATCATCGCTACATCGTCCAAAACGGCGGTAATATCGTCCAAAAGCGTAAAGAGAGAGGCGAAGGCCATAATGTTGTCCGGATAAAATCAAATAAACGCGCGATTATATATGAAAATTCAGTTGCTTGAATGGTTTCAGACGGCCGTTGACGGAAATTAACCAAAGGCCGTCTGAAAATGCTATTTCGGCGTATAACGTCCTGCCATGGCTTTATACACCATATTTTCGTATTTTAAGGCTTCATAGCGTTGGTTCAGCAGGTTTTGAGCCGAGCTGTATTCCGAATTCAAAGCCTCCAGCCAGTCTTTCAGCTCGTTTTTGCCGTGTTGGTAGCGCACTTGGTAGTAGCGGCTGTTTTTCTTGTCCAAGGCGTAACGCTGCTCTTGGTTGCTGAGCGCGGCTTGGGCGTTTTGGTAGGCGAGGTAGTTGGTGTTGACTTCGTTCAGCGCGGTGGTCAGGGCTTTTTCAAAGTCGAGTTTGGCACTGTCGAAATTGGCTTGGGCGGCTTTGTCTTTCCATTTCATGGTCTGCCAGTTGAGGAACGGCAGGTTGATGGTGGCGGAGCCGCCCAAGAGCGGGATATTGAACGCGCTTTTGGCTTTTTCAGACGACGTGCTCAAGCTCGCGCCCAATGTAATCGAGGGATACCAACTGCGTTTTTGCGCTTCGACGGATTGGAGCGAGGATTGCAGGCGGTATTCGGCGGCGCGCAGGTCGGGGCGGTTCGCCAACACGGTAATCGGTACGTCGAGGTTCACGCCTTTGACGGGCAGCAGGCGGTATTGTGCGGGGTCGGCGGCGATGGCTTCGTTCGGCTTGAGGTTGAGCAGGTTGCGTAAAACCTGTTTTTGCGTGTCGAGGCTGTTTTTCAGGGAAATCAGGTTGTTTTGCGCGCTCAACAGCGATTGTTTCGCCTGCGTCGGCTGGCTGGAATCGGCTCTGCCGTAGCGGAACTTGGCATCGGCAATGCGGTTGATTTCCTGATATTGCTTGAGGGATTTTTGCGCCAATTCAATGGCTTCGTTGAGGTAGGCAATATTGAAATAGGCGTCGGCGACATTGTTGATCAAAGTCAGGCGCGTGTTCGCCATATCCTGCCGCGTGGCTTGGTATTCCCATACTTGCGCGTCGGCGGTGGCACTGAGTTTGCGCCACAAATCCAGTTCGTAGCTCAAGCCGAGCTGGCTGCTGAAGGTGTTGCCGTGGCTGCCGGTTTTTAGGTTTTTGGATGTAGACGCACTCAACGAGCCGCTGAACGACGGCACCAAATCCGCCCCCAAAATATTCGCCTGATATAGGGCTTTATTGACGCTGATGGCCGCCTGTTTCAAATCGATATTGTTTTCCAAAGCCTGCGCCATCAGGGCGTTGAGCTGCGGGCTTTGGTAGATTTCCCACCAGTTGCCGTTCACGTCGTAGCGTTCGGCGGTTTCCGCCGCGCTCATCACCTGCCCTGTCGATTCGAGCGTGAGGTTTTGGTCGGTGCTGTGGACGGCGCACGCGCTTAAGGCAAGGGCGAGCGATAGGGATAAGGCCGTCTGAAAAAAAGGTTTTGTCTGCATGTTGTGTCTTTCGGTTTAAGGTTTCAGACGGCATGGAGGGGTAGTTGGGATGTCGTCTGAACAATATTGGAAGTGCCATTTACCGTCATTCCCGCCTGCGCGGGAATGACAGGCATGGGTATTTTTATTTGAATCCACTATGTTTATCGGCTAAAAATACTTTTCGCTGTTCCGTAAAATGCCACCACGGCTTCGGTTCGTTCCCCTGCATAAAATCAACCAGCGACAGAAAAATGTCGATCATGCAGGGATCGTATCGGGTTGCGGTCAGGCTGCACAGGCGGTCGTACATTTCATAAGCGTCCTGCCCCGCCAAATCCTGCGGCTGCGTGATGCCGAGCAAAGCCAAATCCTCCGCCACGGCTTTGCCGACATTGGGCAGGTCGGTCAATGTATTCAGCTTGCTTCGTTGTACTTTGTCGGGGTTCATGTTTTACCCTTTGGTTTGGAGGCCGTCTGAAAACCTGCAACCGGATGTATCAACTTGTTTTCGCGGGCGAAGCCCGCGCTACTTTTGCTGCCGTCATTCCCGCCTGCGCAGTAATGACGGCAAAGGCATTTCTTATTTGAATTTATGTCGGATACAAGTATCCGACCGGCTTTGTTTCAGACGGCCTGTTGCCACTCAAAAAGGCCGTCTGAAACTTTAATCCTTAGACAAGGCATCAATCGGGTTGAGTTTGGAGGCTTTGTTGGCGGGCATAAAACCGAACGCCACGCCGATGGCTGTCGAGCAGACAACCGCACCGATGACGGACATGACGGAAATTTCCATCGGAAACTCGGTTACGAAATGGTTGAACACAAGGCTGATGGCCGTGGACAGCCCTACCCCGACCAAGCCGCCGATAATACAGATTAAGACCGCTTCAATCAGGAATTGTTGCAGGATGTTGTTGCGCCGCGCGCCGATGGCCATGCGCACGCCGATTTCTTTGGTACGCTCGGTAACCGACACCAGCATGATGTTCATCACGCCGATACCGCCGACCACCAACGAAATCAAGGCGATGGAGGAAATCAGCAGCTTCATCGTGCCGGTGGTGGTTTCGACCATCTGCTTGATGCTGTCGCTGTTGTTCATGAAAAAGTCTTCCGTACCGTGCCGCGTTTTGAGCAGCTCGGTCAGTCCTTTTTCGGCGACTTGGGTGTTGGCATCGTCTTTGATTTTGACAACGATGGAATTGGTATGGCTCTCGCCGGTAATTTGGTGCATGACCGTTGTATAAGGCGACCAAAGCATCAGCGAGTCGGAATTGCCGAATGAGTTGTCATCCTTTTTCATAATGCCGATGACGGTTAGCGGGCGTTTTTTGAAGAGGATGGTTTTGCCTAAAGGATTGACGCCTTCGCCGAAGAGTTTGGTTTTGGTATTTTGGTCGATAACGACGACTTGGGCATCGGTTTTGACATCGTCATCATCAAACAGACGGCCTTCTTCCAATTTCAAACCGCGCACGTCGAAATATTGTTCGCCCACGCCGTAAAGCGAGGCAGTCAGGTCGGTGTTGCGGTAGGTCAAGGTGCCGTTGGAGTTGGTTTGAGGAGTGGCAGAGGCGACGTAGCTTTGTTGGCTGATGGCTTTTGCATCATTAATCGTCAGCGTTTTGATCCGTCCGCTGCGGCGGTCGCCAAAACCACGGCCGGGGAAGATGCTGATGGTGTTTGTGCCCATCGAGTTGATGTCTTCCAAGATTTTTTGCTGCGAGCCATTACCCAATGCCACTACCGATACCACCGAAGCGATACCGATGATAATCCCCAGCATGGTCAGCAGCGAACGCATTTTGTGCGCCATAATCGCCTGCACCGACATTTTGAATGCTTCCATAAATTGATCATAATAAAACGACCAAGAAGCTTTTTCTTTAATCCTCTCCACTTTGCTTGGCGGAATATCGGGATTTTTAGATGTATCCGAAATAATCTGACCGTCGCGGATTTCGATGACGCGGTTTGCGTTTGCCGCAATGCCCGGATCGTGGGTGACCATAATCACGGTATGCCCGTCTTCGTGCAGCTTGTGGATGATTTCCATCACGTTTTTACCGCTGGCGGTATCCAATGCGCCGGTCGGCTCGTCGGCAAAGATGATTTCACCGCCGTTCATCAACGCGCGGGCAATCGAAACGCGTTGTTGTTGACCGCCGGAAAGTTCGCTGGGTTTGTTGCCTTCTTTATTTTGCAAACCCAAATCGCCCAACAGTTTTTCTGCACGTTCCGCGCGCTCTTTACTGTCCATGCCCATATATACGGCAGGCAGGGCGACGTTGTCTCGGGCAGTCAGCGAGCTTAACAGGTTGTAACGCTGGAAAATAAAGCCGAAACGCTCACGGCGCAAAGCCGCAAGCTCATCCGGCTGCATTTGCGATGTTTCGATGCCGTCGATTTGATAAGAGCCGGAAGTGGCGGTATCCAGACAGCCCAAGATATTCATCAGCGTCGATTTGCCTGAACCGGACTGGCCGATAATCGCCACAAAGTCGCCTTTCTCAATAGAAAGGCTGACATCTTTCAATACGTGCACACGGTTTTCACCGTTACCGAAAAAACGGTTGATATTCTTACATTCGATTAAACTCATAATCTTTCCGGGCGAAAAATAGAAACACAGGAACTAAGGCCGTCTGAAACACAGCCAAATTTTTCAGACGGCCTTAATCAATCAGCGAGGAGGGCCGCCACCCATCATCGCGCGTTCGCTGCTCTTATTCTTTTCATCTGCGCTCATTTCAGAAACAATCACTTTTTCGCCTTCTTTCAAGCCGCTTTTGATTTCGGTATTCATGCTGTCTTTCAAGCCGACAGTCACTTCACGCTCAACAGCTTTATTGTCTGTACCCAAAACGCTGACAAATGATTTGCCGTTATGCTTTTTCACGGTCAGCGTTGGTACCAGCAAGACATTCTTCACACCGTTGATTTCAATCGTATTTTGAGTGGTCATGCCGATAGAAAGTTTGCCGTCCCGATTCGGCACAAGGGCGCGAGCATAGTAGTAAATCGCATTGGAAGTCGTGTCCGTGCTGCTGGTGTAGCTGCCCAAAGACATGGTGGTCAGACCGGGGTCGACGCTGTCTAATTTTGCTTTAATCGGGGTGTCCGGTTCGGACAGAATGGTGAACGAAATATCCTGACCGGCTTTGACTTTCGTGATGTCGCCTTCGGCAATCTGCATTTTGTTGAGCATGGTTTCCAGATTGGCCAGCTGGATAATGGTCGGCGTAGATTGCGCCGCATTGACGGATTGACCTTCTTCAACAGGGATGGCGACCACGGTGCCGTCCATTGTGGCGGTAATCCGTGTATGGCCCAGTTCGGATTCGGCTGTATTGATGGAGATTTTTGATTGTTTGATGGCGGCCTTCAGTTCGGCGACATTGGCTTTGGCTGCGGCTAAAGAGTCTTGTGCAGATTCCAAGTCTTCTTTGGAAGTTGCCTGCTCTTTCCATAATGCAAGTTCGCGTTTATATTTTTTCTCCGCACTGGAAAGCGCGATTTCGGCAGAAACCAATTTTGCCTGATAGGTTTCCAGTTTGGATTTTTCAGTATTTAAGGTATTGATCTGATTGGTTGAGTTGATTTCCGCAATCAGTTCGCCTTTTTTCACTTGCTGGCCCAGTTTTACATACAGTTTTTTAATCTGACCTGAAGCTTCCGCGCCCACGGATACCAAATTGGAAGGTGAGATTTCGCCGGTTGCCGACACGGTTTGACGGATATCGCCGCGTTTGACTACTTCAGTAATAAAAGAAGACTGAGGCTCAGGCTTCATCAAAGACCAGCCGCCGAAAACCGCAGCCACGATAACAGCCGTACCGGCCGCCCACTTGAAAACTTTAGACATATAAAAAGAACCAATTCAATAAAATAACGTCGCAGACAAGCAACAAATATATTGATAGAAACAAAAAAACAACTGGATTTTACTGTAAAGACCAAGGCCAACCAAGAGACGGTCGGCTTAAATTGAAGTTTAACTTATTGAAATAAAAAATAAAGGGCAGTAAACATTTTTCAGAATTTGCACCTCATTTACATAAATTCCCAAACTGCCTCCGAATCTGAACATTTAAGCCGCAAGAAAACTACTATAATATTCACGTCTTATTCTAATTATTTACGACATAAATACAATGAAACACCAACAAGGCTTCACACTTATCGAGCTGCTGATAGTCGTTGTGATTGCAGCCATTCTTGCTACCATCGCATATCCGTCTTATCAAAACTATATCCGCCAAACGCGCCTTGCCGCCGTCCGCACGCAGATGCTGCATAACGCCCAACAGCTCGAACGCTACTACACTCAAAAAAGTACATTTGTAGGGTTTCCTGCTGGAAATTTACAGCAGAATCAATATTTCGATATTAGTTTTTCTGAGGGTACGGCTTCTATGCCTAATCCTTCCGATTCAGGTTATATTTTGAAGGCAGAGCCTAACAAAGAAACCAACGCTAATGAAACCTGTACCGTTTATTACAACGACAGCGGTATCATCTGGGCAAGTAGCGACAAGCAAAACTGTCCCGGTTATGAAATGCCAAAATCAGAATAAATCGAAATATAAAAGGCCGTCTGAAATTCAGACGGCCTTTTTGATGGTTTGGCTGTATAAGGACATTAGCTTAAACAGGGCAAAGATCGGTAATATCGACCTGATGCGAAGTCAATCTTAGCCTTTGCGGCGCGGTTCGTCAGGGCGGATGCGGGAAGCCAGTTGGTCGAGGATGCCGTTAACGAATTTATGGCCATCGGTGCCGCCGAAAGTTTTGGTGACTTCGATGGCTTCGTTGATGATGACAGGGTAGGGGGTCTCAGGCATGGTGCTCAGCTCATGGCAGGCAACCAGCAAAACGGCGCGTTCGATAGGACTGAGGTCTTTTTCGTCGCGGTCGAGCAGGGGGCTGATTTTTTCCATGTATTCTTCGGCATGGGTTTGTGCGCCGAAAAACAGTTTGTTGAACAGCTCTTCATCCATATTGGACGATTGGGACAGTTCGTGGATGTTTTTGGCAATTTCGGGAGCGGCTGTTTTGTTGATGCCTGCTTGATAAATAGCTTGTACGGCAAGCTCGCGTGCGCGGCGGCGTGGGCTTTTCATGGGTATTCCTTGTGAAGAGAGCGCCGAGGGTTGTCGGCTGAATATTGAATGATTCAGACGGCCTCAATGTCATGATTGAGAGGCCGTCTGAAAATATGCGGTATTCAATACGGAGAGAAACTTATTCTTCGTCGTCTTCGTATTGTTCTGACAAAAGATGGTTGACCAAGTTGGCACATTCTACGGCAACTTTGGCAGCATCGGAGGCTTTTTCTTTGATGCGTGCAACGGCTTGTTCGTCGTTTTCAGTCGTCAGAATGGCGTTGGCGATAGGGATGTTGTAGTCAAGGGCAACGCGGCTGACACCTGCGCCGGACTCATTGGATACCAATTCAAAGTGGTAGGTTTCGCCACGAATGACAACGCCGATGGCAATCAGGGCATCGAATTGTTCGGATGAAGCGAGGTTCATCAGCGCGATAGGCACTTCAAGTGCGCCGGGAACGGTGGCAAGCGTGATGTTGTCTTCGGATACGCCCAATTCTTTTAAGGTGCGGCAGCAAACTTTGACCATTTCGCTGCCGATTTCGTTGGTAAAACGGGCTTGAACGATGCCGATGCGCAGGTTGGTGCCATCGAGGCGTGGTTCGATAATGTTCATGATGATTCCTTTAATATTTGTGAAATAGGGATTCGGCTCGGTTTCAGACGGCCTTGTTATAAATAAGGCCGTCTGAAACGAAATGGGTGGGTTATTCTTGCGGCTGCCAATCGGCAACGGCTTGGAACTCGCCGTCTTCATTCAATTCCCACGCGCTGCCTTCCGCCTGAGTCAGCAGGGGCGCGATGTCGGGGTTGTCTGCGGTAATGGCGGAGAGGCTGACAATGCTGAAGTTGTCGGGATTATCGGTGTATTCGTCGGTTTCGTCGCCGCTGAAAATACGCCAGCCGCTGTCGTTTTCAAATACGGGGGCTTCGCGGTAGAGGAAGCCGACGGGCTCGCCTTGTTCGGCGACGGTGTTGGTGACGATGCAGCGGTCGAGCGCTGCGGCCAATGCTTGGGCAAATTTGTTCATGGAGTTGACAAAGAGATGATTTGGCATGATTTTACACGATTCGCCACTTTTCCGCACGGATGTGTGCAGGGGCGGTTTGATGGTACAATGTCGGCAAGTGCCGTCAGGTTTGAACATGACGGCTTTTGATTGTTTATCGGCTTGAGGGACGCAAGAAACAATGAGCCAAAATAAAAAAGTTGCCGGTGTAGCCTTTTTATTTTGTTTCACTGCGGATGAGGCGTGCTTTCCGGCTGTTTTTTTGAAAGTATGGAATGAAATCTGATTTGCTCAAACAGCAGGCGCATCGAGCGATTCAAAAGCGTCTGGGCTATGAGTTCCGCAATATGGAGCTGCTTCAGCAGGCTTTGACCCACCGCAGCTACAATGCCAAACACAATGAGCGTTTTGAATTTGTCGGCGATTCGATTTTGAACTATTCCGTGGCTCGGATGTTGTTTGACGCGTTTCCAAAATTGTCGGAAGGCGAGTTGTCGCGGATGCGCGCGGCTTTGGTGAATGAAGGCGTGTTGGCTGAAATCGCGTTGGAAATGAATGTCGGCGACGGTTTGTATTTGGGTGCCGGCGAGTTGAAGAGCGGCGGTTTCAGACGGCCTTCGATTTTGGCCGACGCGATGGAGGCGATGTTTGCGGCGGTCAGTTTTGACGCTGATTTTTCTGCGGCGGAAAAAGTGGTTCGCCATTTGTTTGCGGAACGCGTGAAACGTGCGGATTTGAATATTGGCAAGAAAGACAGTAAAACCGCTTTGCAGGAAGCCTTGCAGGCACGCCGCTTTGCCCTGCCGAAATACCGAATCGAAGAGCAGGCGGAGCAAACGGCTGATGCGATGTTTGTGATCTCCTGTGATTTGGGTGAACTTGGTTTCATCTGTAACGCACGCGGCAGCAGTCGGAAAGTGGCCGAGCAAAAAGCGGCATGTGAAGCCTTAGAGTGGTTGGAACAGAAGTTTCCTTTGAAAAAATCTAAAAAATAATATTTCAGACGGCCTTTGAGAAAATGCAAAGGCCGTCTGAAACAATCAAGAAAGTCATATATAAATGGATATCGAAACCTTTTTGCAAAACGAGTCGCAACACCCGGCAGATTATCGTTGCGGCTTTGTAGCCATCGTGGGTCGACCGAATGTCGGCAAATCCACGCTGATGAACCATTTAATCGGTCAGAAAATCAGTATTACCAGTAAAAAAGCACAAACCACACGCAACCGTGTAACCGGTATTTACACCGACGACACGGCGCAGTTTGTGTTTGTCGATACGCCGGGTTTTCAAACCAATCACCGCAATGCCTTGAACGACCGTCTTAATCAAAACGTAACCGAAGCGTTGAGTGGCGTGGACGTAGTGATTTTTGTGGTGGAAGCCATGCGCTTTACCGATGCCGACCGCGTGGTACTGAAGCAGTTACCTAAGCATACGCCTGTGGTATTGGTGGTCAATAAAATCGATAAAGACAAAGCCAAAGACAAATTTGCGCTTGAGGCGTTTATCAATGAAGTACGCCAAGAGTTTGAATTTGCCGCCAGCGAGGCAGTCAGCGCGAAACATGGCCTGCGTATTGCCAATCTGTTGGAACTGCTCAAGCCTTATCTGCCGGAAAGTATCCCGATGTATCCGGAAGATATGGTCACGGACAAATCCAGCCGATTCCTGGCGATGGAAATTGTGCGCGAAAAATTGTTCCGCTATTTGGGCGAAGAGCTGCCGTATGCGATGAATGTTGAAGTGGAGCAGTTTGAGGAAGAGGAAAGCGGACTGTTCCGCATTTATATCGCTGTGTTGGTCGATAAAGACAGCCAAAAGGCGATTTTGATTGGCAAGGGTGGGGAGAAATTGAAGAAAATTTCTACTGAAGCCCGCCTTGATATGGAAAAATTGTTTGATACCAAAGTTTTTTTGAAGATTTGGGTGAAAGTAAAATCCGGTTGGGCAGATGATATTCGTTTTCTGCGCGAATTGGGTTTGTAATTTGATGTGTTTGAACAAAAGGCCGTCTGAAAAATGAACTGGCCCCCAAATCTTGGACACTCATAAAAGCCTATTCAGGCGCTCTGTGTAAGCTGGGTTCTATATGCGAC
>NZ_JBQCVL010000022.1:0-10842 GCF_051958425.1 Neisseria sp. P0013.S005
TGTCGCATACAGAACCCAGCTTACACAGAGCGCCTGAAAAGGCTTTTATGAGTGTCCAAGATTTGGGGGCCAGTTCAATGTTCAGACGGCCTTTATTTTTAACAATCGATTTTAAAACCGATTATGCGCCGCGTTTTTCCAAAGCAGCAACGGCAGGCAACTCTTTGCCTTCCAAGAACTCAAGGAACGCACCGCCGCCGGTAGAAATGTAGCTGATTTGATCGGTTACGCCGAATTTGGCAATCGCCGCCAGCGTGTCGCCGCCGCCGGCAATCGAGAACGCATCACTTTGGGCAATCGCTTCAGCCAATACTTTGGTACCGCCGGCAAATTGGTCAAACTCAAACACGCCGACTGGGCCGTTCCATACGACCGTACCAGCGGCTTTGAGCAACTTGGCAAGTGCGGCGGCGGATTTCGGGCCGATGTCCAAAATCATGTCATCTTCGGCAACGTCGGCAATGTCTTTTACCACCGCTTCCGCATCGGCGGCAAAGGCTTTAGCGACAACCACATCGGTCGGCAGCGGAACAGAGCCACCTTTGGCCGCCATTTTCGCCATGATTTTTTTGGATTCTTCCACCAAATCGTGTTCGGCCAAAGATTTGCCGATGGCTTTGCCTTCTGCCAACAGGAAGGTATTGGCAATGCCGCCGCCGACGATGAGTTGGTCGACTTTGTCGGCCAAAGATTCGAGGATGGTCAGTTTGGTAGACACTTTGCTGCCGGCAACAATGGCGACCATCGGATGAGCCGGTTGTTTCAGGGCTTTGCCCAAAGCGTCGAGTTCGCCCGCCATCAACACGCCGGCGCAGGCAACCGGTGCGGCTTGGGCAACGGCTTCAGTCGAAGCTTGGGCGCGGTGGGCGGTACCGAATGCGTCGTTGACGAACACGTCGCACAAAGAAGCGTAGGCTTTGCCCAGCTCCAAGTCGTTTTTCTTCTCTCCTTTGTTGATGCGCACGTTTTGCAACATCACCACATCACCAGCGTTCAAGGTCGGTTTGTTTTCACGCCAGTCGTTCAATACTTTCACGTCTTTGCCCAACAGTTTGCCCAAATGCGCGGCAACAGGCGCTACATCGTCTTCAGGATGGAATTCGCCTTCGGTCGGACGGCCCAAGTGGGTCATCACGATAACGGACGCGCCGTTGTCCAAGCAGTATTTGATGGACGCGAGCGAGGCGCGGATACGGGTGTCGTCGCTGATTTTGCCGTCTTTGAACGGCACATTCATATCGGCGCGGATCAGAACGGTTTTGCCTTGAACATTTTGTTCGGTCAGTTTCAAAAATGCCATGATGATTCCTTTGTGATGGTTGGAAACGGGAATGTTTGGGATTATCCGCGAATGAGGGGCGACGGTAAAGATTGGCAACGGCCGCGCTTGATGTGAACCAGCAGATAAAGCCCGGGCCGTCTGAAACATTCGGCCAATCTTTCAGATTTTCCGCTATACTTTGGCGATTGATTTTCATTTTACGGATTGAACCATGTTACGCCGAATTGCTTTAATGCTTGCCTTCGCGCTGCCTACCGCCTCATGGGCGCAGACGCTTTCTGAAACCCTGCCCAACGGTCTGAAAATCATCGTCAAAGAAGACCACCGCGCGCCTGTGGCCGTTTCGCAGATTTGGTACAAAATCGGCAGCGTGGATGAAAAACCGGGCAAAAGCGGCCTGAGCCACGCTTTGGAACACATGATGTTTAAAGGCACGAAAGACGTTCCCTCCGGCGAGTTCAACCGCCGCGTGTCCGAGCTGGGCGGACAAAACAATGCCTACACCAGTCGCAATGAAACGGTATATTACGAAAACGTCGCTGCCGCCAACCTGCCCGAGATTCTGAAGCTCGAGGCAGACCGCATGCACAACCTCAACTTCAGCGACAAAGAATTCCTCAACGAGATGAACGTCATCCGTGAAGAACGCCGCCAGCGCACGGAAGACACGGCCGACGGCAAAATGTGGGAACAAGCCTATCTTGCCGCCTTTACCCAACCGTCCATGCGCGCCTCCGTCATCGGCTACATGAAAGATTTGCACACCCTAAAAGCCGACGACCTGCGCGCGTGGTACAAACAATATTACGCGCCCAACAATGCCGTATTGGTCATTGTCGGCGATGTCGATGCCAAACAAACGCTTCAGACGGCCGCCAAACTCTTTGGCGATATTCCCGCCAAAGCCCAGCCGCCGCGCAACAAGCTCCATACCGAACCCTATTTGCGCAAGCCTGTTACAGTCAAAGCCACTTCTCCGGTCACACACCAGCCGCTGATTGCCATCAACTTCCGTGTGCCGAAACTCCAAAAATTCAATGACGCAATGCCTTTCGCCCTCGACGTCCTCTCCGATATTTTGGCAGGCAACGCGTCCAGCCGTTTTGATAAAAACCTCGTGCGCGGCAAGCAAACCGCATTGAACGCAGGAACGCATTACGACATCATCAGCCGTGAAATGCCGCTGTTCAGCGTAATGGCCATGCCTGCCGAAGGCGTGAAAACCGATACTCTGATTGCCCAGCTGCGCCAAGAAATCAAAGACATTGCCGACAACGGCGTTTCCGAAGAAGAATTGCAGCGCGTCAAAACCCAAGCAGCGGTCAACGAAATCTACGCCAAAGACTCCATGTCTTCCCAAGCCTCCATGATGGGCCGCCTCGAAGCGCGCGGTTTCCAATATACCGACGAACAAGAAATCCACCGCCGCCTGCAGGCAGTCAGCGCGCAAGAAGTACAGGCTGCCGCCCGGATGTTGACCGACGAACGCATGAGCACCGTCATCATCGAGCCGCAAAAACCTGCCGCCGCGCCAAGCAAAAAAACTGCCAAACGCCGATAAACATCAGGCCGTCTGAAAGCCCATACCCTTTCAGACGGCCTTAACAGAAAGCCACAACATGAAACCCACCCTGCTCACCCTTGCCCTACTCCTGCCCTTAAGCGTCCAAGCCGCCACCGACATCCAACGCTGGCGCAACCGCGACGGCACCCAAATCCTCCTTGTCGAACGCCACGAAAACCCCATCATCGACCTTGAAGTCAGCTTCAAGGGCGCAGGCAGCGTCGCCAATCCGGACGGCAAAAGCCAAGTTGCCGAATTTACCGCCGCCCTCCTGACCGACGGTACCCAAGAGCTGGACGAAGAAGCCTTCAATGCCGAAGCCGACAACATCGGTGCGCACATCAGCAGCGACAGCAATGCCGAAAGCGCATCCGCAGGCTTCCGCAGCCTCAGCAAAGCCGACATCCGCGACAAAGCCGCCAACTTGCTCAACCACTCGCTGACCCGTCCGCGTTTTGACGAAGCCGTTTTCCGCCGCCGTCAAATCCAATCCATTACCGGCTTGCAACAACAGGAAACCACCCCCGACTACACCGCCACGCGCGAACTGACCAAACTCATCTACCCAAACCACCCCTACGGCAGCGGCGCAAACGTAACCGTTGACAGCCTCAAACGCGTTAGTCTGGACGACATCCGCGCCTTCCACCGCACCCACTACGGCAAAGACAACGCCATCGTCGCCATCGTCGGCGACCTCAACCGCAAACAGGCAGAGCAACTGGTCGAGCGCGTCCTCAAAGACCTGCCGGCCAAAGCCACCGCAACCCACGCCATCCCGCCCGTTCCCAAACAAACCGCCCAACGCCGCGACATCCCCTTTGCCGGCACGCAGGCACAAGTCCTGCTCGGCACTTCCCTCTTCAAACGCCATGACCCCGACTATTACGCCCTCGTTGCCGGCAACTACATCCTCGGCGGCGGCGGTTTCGACAGCCGCCTCATGAAAGTTTTGCGCGACCAACACGGCTACACCTACGGCGTATACAGCAGCCTCGCCCCGGCGACAGAAGAAGGCACGTTTACCGTTTCCTACTCCACCCAAAAGAAAAACACCAAAGCCTCACTGGCTGACACCCAAGCCGTCATTGAACAGTTTATCGCCGAAGGCCCAACCGAAGCCGAGCTGAAACAGGCCAAAGCCAACATCGTCGGCGGCTTCCCCCTGCGCTACGACTCCAACGACAAACTGCTCAACTACCTGAGCCTGATCGGCCTCTACGACCTGCCCAACGACTACTTGGAAGCCTACCCCAAAGCCATCAACAGCCTGACCGTCGAACAAGTCCGCGACGCATGGCAACGCCGCGTCAAATTCAAAGACCTCAACATCGTCGTTGTCGGCGCAGAATAAAACGCTTTAAAACAACAGGCCGTCTGAAAGATTTTTCAGACGGCCTTTAGCTTTGTTTAAAATCAATCAAACCATTTGTAGATAATTGGTAGAATTTAAGTCCTCTTTTTACATTTTCTTTTGATTTTACTTAAGAAATCCTCGCTCCATGTGATTGGGATTGCACGATTTGTTTTTGTTGCTCCTCATATTCAATTTGTTGTGCTGTTTGCTGAATTTGGCTCAGGCTTTCCTCTACCGGCGTCTTAGCCGCTTCCCACATATCTACAGAAGCCATTATTAATCCGGGGGCTTTGTGTCCGATCAAGACTTCCCCATTACCTTTAATATTGATTAAAGACACATCACTCATCTTGTTTGTATAAGCCACTGAAGCTAACGACATCGCAATATTGTCCAAACTATTTGCATCGTAAACGATGTTTTTCTGGGCACAAAAATCAGCAAAAATCTGTTTCCCTTGATGATAGATTTTTTGGGCGTTTTGCGGCATATCCTCAATAGTTAAAGCCGTTGGTTTATCAATATCCGCCGCGTATTGATCGCGTTCATCCCTTTCATCCAAAGACATCATATTCGGATCTTTTTCGATAAGGTCACGGGTTTTTTGGTACATTTCGTTGGCATTCTGCTCAATGTCTCGCCAACGCCCCAGCAGGCTTTTATCATATAAGGCTGGTGATTTTTTCAGCTTATTAAATAACCCTCCTCCTTGACGAAACAGAAGAATACCTGTTTCTTCCATCAGAATATCTGGTTTTTCTTGGTTCGATTTCTCCGATTGGAGTCTTTTGAAGTCCTTATCCGTAATATTGACAAATGGCAGCTTGTCGGTATCGGTATAGACAAGGGGCACAGCCCTGCCTATACCTTTCGGATCAATAACTTTCTTGAACCCGGCGTTTGCCGTATCTACCATCATTTTTAGCATCCTGCCCGAAGCGTCTTGGGAAGATGAACCGCCGATAAAGTCGAAGTTGTCGTTTTTAGGCGTGATTCTGAGGTTGCGGATTTCTCGGCTGCCGTCGGGTCGGACGAAGAATTGAAGTTTTCTAAGATCATCAGGTGTAACAACTACTTGTGTTGAACCGAAGATAAAAGCACGTTCGACATAGTCTGAAGATGAAGTGTCGATTCCATATTGAGAAATAGCGACAGTAAAACCTTTTCCTGGAGTCGTACTGTAGAAACCATTTTTCCAACTGTTAAATCGTTCTATCCCATAGATTTTATTGCCAATCTCATCGAAAGAATAAGGTGTATTTCTTGCAGGTAAATTCGAGGCTTTAAAAAAATTTTCAAACATCTTGAAATCTGCTGCCGTGGCATATCTGCCTGCACCATTTTTCATATAGTCGGTTGCGTCAATTTTTACTGGTGTACGATTAGCTGATGTTATCGATATTCCCATATCTTCTCTTTTGGGTGGTATCGGGCTGTTCCACAAATATTGGGATAAAATTCTATCTACTGTAACATCGGATACAGCTAAAGATTTTTGGTTATCTGACATGATAATGTTGCTCCTCGTTAAGAAAATAAGTTATTTGACATAAAAAGGCTGCCACAAAACATCTCCGCAATTGTTCATGAATAATATTTCTGTAGCGTATTGTTGATACGTTCTCTCTTTATTTTCATTCCATCTATGCAGTCCAGGATCTACACCAGTAAATTTAAAATAAAAATGACCTACTCCATAATCTTGAATATTGATATTTTGAGGTATGCTATTTTCTGGAAAAATTGCTGCTCCTTCCAAATAGGTAATTAAAGCATCTTTTTTAATTATTGGTTCAGCCTCTTTTTTACTTAAAACTGTACAGCAATCAGAACCATACACATTGGCACCGTTCTTACTGGGACCTCTAAGAATCAAAGTAAAACCTTTATTGTCATATTGTTCCAAATAGTTTCTCAAATCATTTTCCTGTCTGATTTCCTTTTTAGGATATTTTGCCAACAATGACCCGTCTGCTGGGTCTTTCTCCGCCAAAAACATCCTGTCCCATTGCTCATTGGTGTAATCTTGCGAGACAAACCAGACGCTACAGGCTTTTTCGTGACGTACGCAGTCTGCACCCGTAGAATAATCCCGTCCGCCCTGATTGGTGGTCATGTTGGCCTTATAGGCTTCTGTTTCTCCCAATAACCTGCCTGCAAAGCTGACCATTGCTTTCCTGTGTAATTCTGCGGGCGTGTAAAACTTCCTGTCCCGCCAGCAATAGCCCGCCCTGAGTTTTTCCCTGTATTCCTGTTCCGAAACTCCGTCAGGCTTGGGGTCTTTGGTAATCAATTCTTTCCAGTATTGATATTTGTCGGGCGTGGTATATTGATATATACCGAAGCCTGCTGCCGCCAATGCAGCGATTACCAGTAGGTATTTGTAGATTCTATTCATTTGATTGCCTTCAATTAATAATTAAGGTCGTCTGAAACTTTTCAGACGACCTTTTATCGTTCAAGCTAGGCTTTACTCAACCGTTACCGATTTAGCCAGGTTGCGCGGTTTGTCCACATCCGTACCGCGTGCGAGGGCGGCGTGGTAGGACAGGAGCTGCACGGGGATGGTATGCACGATCGGCGAGAGTACGCCGACGTGTCGCGGGGCGCGGATGACGTGCACGCCGTCGGTGGCGTTGAAATTGCTGTCCAAATCGGCAAAGACGAAGAGTTCGCCGCCGCGTGCGCCGACTTCCTGCATATTGGCTTTGACTTTGTCCAGCAAGCCGTCGTTCGGTGCGATGACGACGACGGGCATGTTTTCGTCCACCAATGCCAGCGGGCCATGTTTCAATTCGCCTGCGGGATAGGCTTCGGCGTGGATGTAGGTGATTTCTTTCAGCTTCAACGCGCCTTCGAGAGCGATCGGGAAGTGGATGCCTCGACCTAAAAACAGTGCGCTGTTTTTCTTGGCGAATTTTTGCGCCCACGCGGCGATTTGCGGCTCAAGGTTGAGGGCGTGTTGGATGCTGCCGGGCAGTTGGCGCAGTTCTTCGACGTATTCATGCGCTTTTTCGGCGGAAACAAAGCCGCGTTGTTTGCCCAGCGTTACCGCCAAGCCGAACAATACAACCAGTTGCGTGGTGAACGCTTTGGTAGAGGCAACGCCGATTTCTGCGCCGGCACGGGTGTACAGCACCAATTCGCTTTCGCGCGGCAGGGCGGATTCCATGACGTTGCAGATGGATAGGCTGTGTTTGTGTCCTAAAGACTGCGCGTATTTCAGGGCTTCCATCGTGTCCAAGGTTTCGCCGGATTGGGAAATGGTGATGACCAATTGTTTTGGATCGGCAATCACGTCGCGGTAGCGGTATTCGCTGGCGATTTCGACATCGGTCGGGATTTTGGCGATGGATTCGAGCCAGTATTTAGAGGTCAGCGCGGCGTAGTAGGACGTGCCGCAGGCAAGGATTTTGATGCTGCGGATGTCGTCGAACACTTCGCGTGCGTTCGCGCCGAAGTTTTCAGGTTCGAAGCCACCGTCAAGGAAAACTTCGGCGGTATCGGCGATGGCACGCGGCTGTTCGTGGATTTCTTTTTGCATGAAGTGGCTGTACGGGCCCAACTCCAGCGAAGCGAGCGACAATTCGGATACTTTGACTTTGCGTTGGGTGTCGGCACCGGTTTTGTCGATGAGTTTTTCGATGCCGTTCGCGCTCAATACGGCGATGTCGCCGTCTTCCAAATAGGCAATGCGGCGGGTAAAGGCGATGACGGCGGAAACGTCGGAGGCGATGAAGGTTTCTTGGTCGCCCAATGCCACCAAGAGCGGGCAGCCCATGCGTGCGACCACCATTTCTTCGGGTTTGTCCTGCGCCATCACGGCGATGGCATACGCGCCGTGGAAACGGGCGGTAGCTGCGCGGACGGCTTCAAACAGTTTGCCGCCGTTTTGGGTGTATTCGTGATTGACGCTGTGGGCGATGACTTCGGTATCGGTTTGCGATTCGAAGGTGTAGCCCAAGGATTGGAGGCGTTCGCGTTCGGCTTCGAAGTTTTCGATGATGCCGTTGTGGACAACGGCAATCATGCCGCCGGAGATGTGGGGGTGGGCGTTGGGTTCGGTTACGCCGCCGTGGGTCGCCCAGCGGGTATGACCGATGCCGATGTGTCCGAACACGCCTTTTTCGCGCGCGGCGTCTTCCATCAGCTGCACGCGGCCGACACGGCGCACGCGTTTGATTTTGCCGTCTGCGTTGACGGCGATACCCGACGAGTCGTAGCCCCGATATTCAAGGCGTTTGAGACCGTCGGTCAGAAAATCGACTACATTGTGATTGGCGCGAATAGCACCTACGATACCGCACATATAAGTTCCTTAGTATCAATATGGGGCAGTAGCCCCGTTGGTAAAATCCGCAACGCTGACTTTCAGACGGTACGAGGTATTGTTTCAAGTTTTTCGGTGCCATTACTAACTAAAAGAACGGCCACCAAAACTTTTCTCAACTACTTCCCGTTGTGCTTCTTGGGCAATAGTTTGTTGTTCTTCTTGCTTTATTTTCTCCTGAACTTTGGCATCAAAAGCATCAACGATATCTTTATTGTCTGCTAACAACTGTTTGGTAAACGAACCGTCTTTATCGTTAATCAGGTTGTTAACTAAAGTACTAAAGTCATCATATGAAAATTGCGTACCTACTTTCTTATCTTCTCTCTGTTTAATTTTATTTATGGATTTTTCAGGATCAATAAATAGGTTTCTAATTTCATTATGATTATCTTTTTTATTCCCTTCTAATTTAACAGGATTGTCAAGAGGAGTTGTTTTAACACTATTCCATTTATCAAAAAGACTATTATCTTTTTCTATGATATTTAATTGAGAGATTAAAGTTGCGCCTAATACTGCCTCTTTTCGACCAGTTTCTATATAGTCCTTTTTGCCGCTGGCTTTAATAAAGCTATCAATTCTACTATCTACTTCATTGACTGAATGAAATTTCCCATCTTTAACTTCTTGCAAAACTTTTCTCCCCCACCTTTCACTTTGATTATAAAGTTTTGAAGTAACTGCTACTAAATGTGTTTTATCATCAAAAGATAACTCTTGATATAGTTTTGTTTCTTGTAAAGGAATAAAAATATTTTGCTCAATCTTATTGATCTGATTTACATCTCTAGTATGAACCCAAGTAATTCCATCTTCACTACTTAAGAATTGATTGAGCCTAGATTTAAACTCAGATGGCAATGGTCGCCCATCTTCTCTTTTTATCTCTTTACCTGTTCTTCCCAAATCATGAATTATCGCTTTTTCTTGAATTTCAGAGAGCCTCCAATCAGGTTTTTTCTCTAATGTCCATTTTTGATATGCTTCAACTAAATCTTTTGCAACTTCAGGATGCTGTCCTAAATCTGTTTGTATTGTTCCAATAGAATATCCACTATTTCCGATGGGATATAATTTCCCATCTCTAGTATTTGCTGCGATAGCTAATCTATAAGCTTTTGATTTTGATTCAGAAGAAACACCTACTGCAAAGTAAGCTATAGTTTGGAAATCTTCTTTACTTAATGTTTTATGTTGGTTGGTTGAATCTACCATTTCATACTCCTTATTTAGTTAAAATAAACTCATTGCCTTTTTTATATAATTTATTACCTGTCATATCATATTCAATAATTTTATTATTTTTTTTAATAAAATAACTTCCGTAATTTTCATATTCAGGACAAGATTTATACCAATTATTTCCTTCATCAGAACAATAATTTAAAAATAGTTTGTTTCCCTTCACATATCCTTTTAGTTTTCCACTTCCCCCGCTACCTGTCGAAATTCCTTCATTCCATATCCCTGTAACTAAATTACCCGTTTGTTTAAGGACCAATTCTTTCCCTCCAACGGTATCTCCAACCTGATCCGTATATAACCAAGTCCCTGAAAAAGATAATGGGCGAGCATTGGAAAATGCTGCCAAAGGAATTAATAAAAATATTGCGATAAGTTTTTTCATTATTTACCCTCTAAATATTACTAGTATCGTTTCTGAATTACTCTGTAACCATTTTCTCCAGCCTTACTTGTCCTTGCGCATAATTCGTTTTCGCAACGGACAATATCCGCCCGATTAATCCGTGTAATCATATCTACATTGAGCTTCTTACTCCGGAGAGCATTTGAATAAAACCAAAACAATGCAATTTTATCATTGATCAGATTGCTAACTAATGCACTAAAATCATTGTATTGTGCGTTTGATGAATGTTGCTACCCTTTTTGAATTTTATCTAAATATTCAGGAGTTAATTTTTGATAATACTCATCATACTTATTTTGTCTATCTGCCAAACCATTTAAACCACCATTAATATATTTTGTAGCTTGTCGTACATTCTCTTTGTGAGAATCCGGAACTCTTTTTTCCCAATATAAAATAGCTATTTTGGCCGCAACTTCTGAAGTTGCGGCTAATTCTGGTTTATTAATTAGATCGATCTGCAATTCTTTCGTAGCCATTTCATAATTACTGCGCCCAGTTAATTGAATATAGCCTCTACCTCGATAACGGTAACCTGTAGGAAAACGTTGCGTTGTTTACACCACAGGTTGAGAATGAAGCCTACAAGACCTCAAACGGCGTATCGCCGTTCAAACTGCGGTGTGGCTTCACAGTGTTATAGAAATTAACAAAG
>NZ_JBQCVL010000023.1:0-9463 GCF_051958425.1 Neisseria sp. P0013.S005
GCAGATGCTAAAGCAGTAGCGGCAGATGCTAAAGCAGTAGCGGCAGATGCTAAAGCAGTAGCGGCAGATACCAAAGCCGGTAAAGCGGCAGAAGCGGCTCAAGCAGCAGATGCTAAAGCGGTAGCAGCTGATACCAAAGCAGGTAAAGCAGCAGAAGCAGCTCAAGCAGCAGATGCTAAAGCAGTAGCGGCAGATACCAAAGCCGGTAAAGCGGCAACAGATGCAGCTAATGCATTGACTACAGCAAATGGCATTGATGGCAAAGTGTCAAAAGCGCTTCAAGCTGTTGATAAAGGTTGGACTTTACAGACTGAACCTGGAACAGAAACCACCATCAACGCAGCAAATAATGTTGTTAGATTTAAAGCAGGCGATAATATTAAGATCAGTCAAACTGGTGGCAATATTACTGTAGCATTAACTAATGACATTAACGTAACTAAAGTGACTGCAGGAACTGTAGTTGCGGGCAACTTGACTGCGAAAAATGCAACCTTAGGTGGCGCTGGTCATACTGTTAAAGTTGAAAACGGTACAAACGTTGATATGGGCGGTAACCAAATCCACAATGTGGGAGATGGTGTTAAAGATTCTGATGCCGCAACTGTAGGTCAGTTGAATCGTGCATTAGATCAGGTCGCAGGAAGTCCGGCTAAGATCAATGAGTTAAACAACCGTGTAGATAAGATGAACAAGGAAATGCGTGGTTACGCTGCTAATGCAATGGCAGTAACAGCATTGCCTCAAGTTTATACTGCCGGTGACTCAATGATTAGTGCTGCTGTAGGTTCTCAAGGTGGTGCAGCTTCCGTTGCTGTGGGCTACTCACGCGCATCGGATAACGGAAAAGTTGTTATCAAATTGAATATGGCAGCAAGCAGCAGTGGCGAAAAAGGCGTTGCGGCAGGTGTTGGTTACAAATGGTAATCAATAGCTAATTGTAAACGCTAATCTAAATAAAATCGTGAGAGTGTAAGCTCTCACGATTTTTATCAGGTTTTTCTTATGGAAAATACACAAACTTCTTTTGAAACTACTGAAAAAATGACCGCACTTTTGTTATGCGATCCTACTTTTTTGAGTAATTTTGATAAAAATTACATAGCCAATTTAAACAAAATAAACTGGACGCCGGAAATGGGAGAGCCTCATCAATTACATGGGCTGCCTTCCAATCATTTCGATATTATTTTGGTTGATGAAACTTACAGTCTTAATTACAGCAGTTTTATTTGCTGTCTGAGGGTTTTGAAGAATAACGGTATTATTGTAATGCCGAAAAAGTGTCATCTCCAATTTGATAAATTCAAGAAAAGAGTGGCTGAGTTTGTAGAAATCTTTCCCTCTTCGGATGAGATCCCAATCTTAATACTTTCGAAAGTGGTTCAGAATAAAAGCTATGAGGTATATGAACAAGAACTTTCTTATTTTTTAGAAACTAGAGCATTTGATATGGCACTGCAATGGATTGATAAAATGGAAATATTATCTCCCTTTGCCATAGAGCCTATTATGTACCGTTGCAATATTTATCAAACCTTAGGATTAGTTGAAGGGGTTGAAGCAAGTTGGGCTTCTTTTCAACAACGCTTTAATCATCAAGGTATTGAAATATATAAGGCATTGTCTGTTATCACGGCTGGAGATTATTGCAAAGGTTTTAAAATGCGCCAACCTTTGGTGTCTGATGCACGTAGAACCAAAACTCCCCCTAAAGCTGTACATCAAATAAAAAAATGGCAAGGGCAAAATTTATTGGGAAAACATTTTGTTATTTGGACTGAATTCGGTCTGGGTGATGAGTTGATGTTTGCTCAATTAGCTTATGCACTAAAAAAACAACTTAATGTAAGAAAAATCACACTCATTGCACAAACTCCCGTTGTGAAATTATTGAAGAGTCATCTGGATATTGATGTCGTGATTGATAGTAAAAAGATCGATCTTGAGCTGGATGATAGTTTTGATTATTGGAGTTTTCCACATGATATCATGGCATATATTGATCTTCCTTTTTATCAAATTGTGAAGCGTCATCCTTATCTTTTTATCGATCAGCAAAGTATTGATAATGCAAAAAAGAAAATTTCACAAATGCCTGATAAATTGAATATTGGGATTGTTTGGCGAGGAAATCCCACCCATGAAAATGATGCTTTTCGTTCTATTCACCAACCTGAACTTTTAAGACTCTTATTTGATATAGAAGGGGCTAATTGGTATTGCTTACAGAAAGAATGCAATCTTGAAGAAAAAAAATTATTAGCTGAATATCAGATTCCAAATTTAGCCAAAAATGCAAAAACCTTATGGGAAACAGCTACTTATTTAGTTAATTTAGATTATCTTGTGACGGTGGATACATCAGTTGCGCATTTGGCCGGTGCTTTAGGAGTGAAAACATTGTTACTTTTGCCTTTTATTGGCGATTGGCGTTGGGGATATGGAAGTGGAAACAATTTATGGTATCCAAATATTACCTCTATTCGGATTGATAGTCTGACGTCATCGTTTGAAAAGGTTATTCATGAAGTAGGGATACACTTAAACGTATTAATACATAATCATTTAACACGTAATTAGCTATAGGAGCTAGGATGAATAAAAAAGCCACTGCTGAACAAGCTGAGGTGATTTCGCCGAATATTGAATTGTTAGAACAAGCGGTAGAACAAAAAGACTATGAACGAGCTTGTAGCATTTTATTAGCTATTTTAACTGAGCTAGATGACAATTTTGGGCTTTTAGGTCAGATTGAGTTTTCTTATCCTGAACAATATCAAGCGGAAACGCTTGATATGGATCTTGTCGTCTATTTTTGCCACAGAATGGCGAATGTCATTACAAAACTATTTACTGATCAAGAACTTACCATTTCAGATATCGGTATGCAGCGTTTTTTCTCATTCCAACGTTGGATGGCGATGATTTTTGCAAGCTCAAGTTATATTAATGCTGATCATATCTTACAGGTTTATAACAAAAATCCGGTTCCTGGCTCTTTGGAAGTTGAGCTTGAGTCTAATCGCGACTCCTTAGTGAAGTTTTGCATTATGTATTTTCCGGAGTCTAACCTAAATCTTAATTTAGATATGCTGTGGAATATTGCGCCTGATGTTTGTGCTTCACTTTGCTTTGCATTGCAATCAGGGCGCTTTATTGGTACGCCTGCTGCGTTTTCAAAGCGCGCTGCGATTTTACAATGGTTCCCTGAAAAGCTTGCCACATTATCTGATTTAAATTCTGTACCTAATAGTATTTGTCATGATGTGTATATGCATTGCAGCTATGATGTTGCACCAAATAAACATGATGTAAAAAAAGCCTTAAACACAGTGATTCGCCGAAATCATTTCTTATGTGGCTGGAAAGATCTTGATGTTTCTCAAATTGGTTATCGAGATGGAAAACCGGTAATGGTTGTTATCTTGGAACATTTCAACATGGCACACTCTATTTACCGAACTCACTCAACATCCATGATTGCTGCGCGTGAACATTTTTATTTAATTGGTATTGGGAGTGAGCGAATCGATGAACAGGGACGAGCTGTTTTTGATGAGTTCGTTTTATCTCCTCATGACGATCATATATATAGTAGAATGGGGCTTGTTCGTGATATTTGTGAAAAAAATCAAGCTGCAATCTTATATATGCCGTCTATTGGTATGGATTTGTTATCTATCTTCCTCAGCAATACCCGTGTTGCGCCAATTCAAGCCATTGCGTTAGGTCATCCGGCAACAACATATTCTGACTTCATTGAATATGTTGTGGTTGAAGATGATTATGTTGGCTCTGAAGATTGTTTTAGTGAGACTCTTTTACGTCTTCCAAAAGATGCGTTGCCTTATGTTCCATCAGCCTTTGCACCGACCAATGTGGAATATGTGTTACGTGAGAATCCGGCAGTTATCAATATTGGTATTGCAGCGACTACGATGAAATTAAATCCGTATTTCTTGGAAATATTAAGGATTATCAGAGATAAAGCAGCGGTGAAAATACATTTTCATTTTATGCTGGGACAATCATATGGTATTACGCATCCATATGTAGCTCGTTTTATTAAATCGTATTTAGGAGATGATGCGACGGCACATCAGCAAACGCCTTACCAAGAATATCTTGGCCTCATTAAGGATTGTGACATGATGTTAAATCCACTTCCGTTCGGCAATACTAATGGCATTATTGATATGGTCACCATGGGATTGGTAGGTATCTGTAAAACCGGAGCGGAAGTACACGAACACATTGATGAAGGTTTATTCCGTCGTTTAGGTTTGCCGGATTGGCTGATTGCAAATACGATTGATGAATATATTGAGCGCGCTATTCGTTTGGCTGAAAATCATGAAGAACGTTTAGCGTTGCGTCATCAAATTATCAAAAATAACGGGTTAAATACTTTATTCTCAGGTAATCCACGTCCAATGGGAGAGGTTTTCTTGAAGAAATTAAAAGCATGGGCGAAAAAGAACGGCGTGAAAATTAAGCCTAAAAGAAAAACTAAAAAGCCTGCCTAAGGTTTATTTTTAATAAAAATAGAGACCATATTTGCTTAGAAAATCTTGGTGTTTTATTAAATTTAAGTGCGGTTGAAATTCATCTTCTTTTTTAACCGCACTTTTTTATTCATCGTGGCAATCTTTTTTCATACTAACACCTAATAAAAAAGGCTTAACCTTCAGTGGGTTAAGCCTTTTTCTTTGGAATAAAAGAAGATTATTCTACTTTTAATTGTTTGCCGTCATAGCTCATTGTTTGAACAGATGTTAACGCTTTGCCGCCTTCTGTTTCACCGCCGATGAGCAATACTTTGTTGTCATAAGACACGGAAAATTTCAATAGGGATTTTAAGGTTTTTAATCGGTTAAATCTTTGTGCAACTGCTACATAATACCGGTTTTTTACATAACAAATATCCAAAATACAAAAAAGCAGGCTGAAGGCAGCCTGCTTTTCCACTTAGTAAAACATTGATTCGATTATTTGACTTGCAGCACTTCCAATGTGTTGGTCGAACCGGATTCACGCATTTTCGAGCCGCTGGTAATGATGTATTGGTCGCCAGAACACAGAATTTGGTGTTCGATCAACACAGCTTCCACTTCGTTCAGCGCAGTATCGTGGTCGGTACTGGTCGCCAAAATCATCGGACGCACGCCGCGATACATCGCCATGCGGCGTTGTGCGGAAATGCTCGGGGTCAGGGCGAAAATCGGCAAAGTGATGTTGTGGCGGCTGATTTCGAAGGCGGTTGAGCCGCTTTCGGTCAGGGCGACAATCGCTTTGGCGTGAACTGCGCGCGCTACGGTAACCGCGCCGCGGGCAATCGCCAAGTTGGTGCTGAGAGGATCTTGGAATTCAACTGGCTCGATAACGCCATTGAGGGAGTCCTGCTCTTTTTCGGCCGCCGCACAAATAACCGCCATTTGGCTGACCGTTTCAAACGGATACGCACCCACCGCAGTTTCAGCGGAACACATTACCGCATCGGTACCGTCCAATACCGCATTGGCCACGTCGCTCACTTCGGCACGGGTCGGTACGGGATTCGTAATCATGGATTCCATCATTTGGGTCGCGGTAATGCTGAAGCGGCGCAACTCACGGGCGCGGCGGATCATGCGTTTTTGCAGGGCAGGAACGGCGGCATGACCGACTTCCACTGCCAAGTCGCCGCGGGCAACCATAATACCGTCGCTGGCGAGGATGATTTCGTCTAGATTTTCAATGGCTTCTACGCGCTCGATTTTGGAAACCAAACCGGGACGTACGGCTGTACTGCCTTTCATTTCTTCCTCGACTTTGGCGCGTGCGATGTGCAGATCTTCAGCAGATTTCACAAAGCTGATGGCCAAGTAGTCGCAACCGATGGCAATCGCCGTTTTCAGGTCACGGAAGTCTTTTTCGGTCAACGCACCGGCAGACAGGCCGCCACCGCGTTTATTGATACCTTTATTACTTTTCAGCACATGGCTGTTTTCAACTCTTGTAATAATCCTACTTCCTTCAACCGCCTCAACAGTCAAGGTCAACAGGCCGTCATCCAGCCACAAAACATCACCGGCAACGACGTCATTCGGCAAATCACGGTAGTCCAAACCCACCGCTTCGCGTGTGCCTTCGCCTTCAAGCGCGGCATCCAAAATTAAGGTTTCATCTTTATTCAGCTCGATGCTGCCGCCGGCAATTTTGCCGACACGGATTTTCGGGCCTTGCAAGTCGGCAAGAATAGCCACTTCCTGACCTGCGCGTTTCGCAGCTTCGCGCACGATGCGGGCATTTTCTTCATGGAACTCCGGAGTACCGTGACTGAAATTGAAACGGACGACATTAAGACCGCCGACACGGATCATGTCTTCCAACAATTGCACATTGTTGCTGCCCGGACCCAATGTGGCGACAATTTTGGTATTGTGACTGATACGGGTTAAATCACGTTGCAATTCGCTCATGTAAACGTCCTTTCCTGTTGATTCCACGTTTGATAATGAAAAAGATTGTACTCTCAATGCAATAATGTTGGCGTAAAATTACATGATTTTCTGACTTAAACTAAATTTATTTTTGCATTAACCTACTTTTCTATCGGATACAATACACTCTCACGTCGTCATTTTTGATTTTCAGACGGCCTCCCTCATACTAATAGAATACTCAACTGATCCATGAAACGTTTTTTGACTCCGCTACCCATCGGCATCGTTTTGGCCGACCTAATCTACGGTTTCGTACTCAATGTCATGCAAGGCTTAAATTTGCAACAAACCGCCTCCAACCAATCTGGTACCATTTCCGTCACACCCGACATTGCCTTCAACAGCCTGCAAATCGTCGCCAACGGCGGCATGGTCTGCATCATCGGCTTCGGTTTGATTGTTTTGTTCCAACTCAACCGCGCTGTATTACGCCAACAAATCCTGCCCATCGGTATTTTCCGAACCCTCGGCCTGTTGGCTGTTTTGGCATTCAGCATTTCGTCTTTATGGGAATGGTTGCATGCCGCTTTGTCGCTGCTTTCCGGGCACAATGTTTTAAACTTCAGCAACCCGCGTTATCTGGTTACCGCAGCCTGTATGCCCATCATCGCTTTCTTGTGCATCTTGCGCCTGTACAATTGGTATCGCCTGCATCGGACTGTTGCCGCTGACGACACCTCCACGACCCTCTAATCAAGCTGCAAAAAGGCCGTCTGAAACAGGAAAACCTATTTCAGACGGCCTTGTCATTGTATGTCTCAACGTTGATGGCTGGTTTCTACGCCGGCCTTAATCTCACCATACATTTGCGATCTGCCTCCGCTGCCTGATGCGCAGGCCGCCAAACTCAGTGTCAAAACAGCCGCAGTCAAAATCTTCAACATTGAATTCCCTCTTTCTACAAAAATTATTTCGGGTCGCAACGGAAATGGTAAGCGCAGATTTCAAATCCGTTTTTGAAGTAGAGACGATGGGCATTGGCACGGTCATGGTTCACATGGACATTCAGATGGATTTTGGTCGCGCCGGTTTCCGCACCGATTTTACGTACTTCTTCCAACAAGCGAGAAGCATAGCCTTTTTGGCGGCATTGCGGCATGGTTACGAGATCATCAATATGGATATGGTAACCGCTGGCCAAGTTATGTGCAGTATGGAAACCGCATACGGCTACGGCATTTTGTTTGCCTTCTTCAAAAATACCCAGCAGACGGTAGCCGGTTTTGCGCTGATGCTCGTTGATTTGTTCGACAAAACGGTGAATATCGGTCAACGATGAACGCAGAACACTCAAGGCCGCAAAAGCAGTTGCAGTTTCTTCCGGCTGAATTTCACGCAATACGCCGACCACAGGTGCGGCAGCTTGTGGCTCAGGCTGCACATTGGCCGCTTCCGCACGCTCGGCGGCATGTTTTTCTTCAATCGCCTGCGCCAACAAAACGCGCTCGACCGGCACTTCGCCCTGCTGTTTGCTCTCTTGTTCTTTAAGCAAGGCTTTGCAGTCAATCACGCGCAAATCATTATCCGCCGCAAAGTCCATCAAGAAACGGAACATTTGCGGATTGTCTTCTTCCAACTTTTTATCGACCGCCACACAACGGACATTATCCACCAAAATCGGACGCACCCAATTCGAATAGGAAAGGCGGTTGTCTTTAGTGAAGGAAGACAAAATACCGCACAGGCGCTCCGCCCAGTCGCTTGGTCGGAAAATCTTGCCTTTGCTGGTCGTACCATGGATCACAACTTCATAAGGATTACACACTAACATAAGCAGCTTCCTGAGAGTAAATGGCTGAAGGAATATTTCGCCAGTGCCAACATCAGAAAAAGTTCCGATACATAGCAACAGATTATTGAAAAAATATCAGTAAGGTTTTGAAATACGACAATGATGAGACGGCTTGCCGATCCTGACAATCCGTTTCGAATTCTTTGATTATTATACCCGATACGCCTCTTTTTCTTCAAAAATCATTTGAAAAATAACAATAGACCGTCTGAAAACAAGTATTTCTGTTTCAGACGGCCTGCATATTTTAAATATCAATACAACAATTTCTTGCGGGGCTTTTGCTCGCCACTGGATTTAATTTCTGACAAATTGAAATTCAGTATGCTCAAATCCAAAACACTTTCAGAAGTGCATTGATCGCCAAAGGCATTTTCATAAGTGGCCTTCAGTTTCAACACGCCGCCAAATGTCTGGTCCGGCAATTCGGCAGCCAGCGCCAACATGCTTGCAAACACGCCGCCATACAATTCGCCCGATGCCAGAATATCCACACCGCCGGAAAACATCTCCAAGCGCATAACCGCATCGGCGACCAGCTTGCTCGGCAAGTTATCCGGCAAAGACTCTACCTCAAAACGCACATTCTTCGCCAAGCCCTTACCGCTATTGCGGACAATCAAAACCAATAAATCCGTTTGACCGTCAGAACGCTGCAACGTCGCATGCAAAACAGGATGAATGCTCTCTTTTTGAATCAGCTGCTCACGATGCAATATCTTGCTTTTTGCTTTGGATCGCGCAGAGACGACAGCCCAAATCAACCAAACCAATGCAACGGCAGAAATGGCAGTGACCAAAAGGGGAAGGTTGGTCAAATAGGCTTGCTGATTAAACCAAACTTGTGCTGCCAAAAATCCGGCAAAGAAAATCAAGACGTATAAAATTGGGGCAAACCGGCTTTGTATGGATGAGTGCATAAGTTTTCCTACATTTCGTGTCGTGTTATAAAAAATAATGCCTTTTGAGCAAATGATGTCATTAACTCAGAAGGCATTATTTTAACGTAATTTGCTTAATATCTTGCTTTTTATGAAACTGATATATCAAGCAGACAACTCAAACCGCACAGCTGTGTTTTCAGACGGCCTGAGAGTTTTATCAGGTGTAGGAAAACGTTGCGTTGTTTACACCACAGGTTGAGAATGAAGCCTACAAGACCTCAAACGGCGTATCGCCGTTC
>NZ_JBQCVL010000024.1:0-7876 GCF_051958425.1 Neisseria sp. P0013.S005
CTTTCTACACTATCCATACATACAAAAAAAATACAAAACAAAGGCCGTCTGAATTGCTCTTTCAGACGGCCTTTTGAGGTTTATCTATCTTTATATTTTAGTCAGCGAACTGTTTTTTCATTCGTTCGCGTCGCTCTTGCGCTTCTACGGACAATGTCGCGGTCGGACGTGCCAGCAGGCGTTTGAGGCCGATGGGTTCGCCGGTATCGGCACAGAAACCGTAATTACCTTCGTCGATGCTGCGGAGAGTCGCTTGAACTTTATTGAGAAGTTTACGCTCGCGGTCGCGGGTACGTAGTTCTAAAGCGTACTCTTCTTCTTGAGTAGCTCGGTCGGCAGGATCGGGGGCGGATTCGTGTTCTTGAAGATGGCCGGTAGTGGTGTTTGCATTTTCAATCAGCTCTTCTTGCATTTTAACCAGTAGTTCGCGGAAGAAGGCCAATTGGTCGCTGTTCATGTAGTCCTCTTCAGGACCATTCCAGTTTAAAATATCTTGTTCTGTCAGCTTTGCCATGGTGTCTGCTTTCGGTTTGTTGTTAATGATTTGGATGCTACGGGTTTGCTTTTATTGGGTTTTCTTAAATTTCCGTTTTGGAAATTGGGCGAATCATATCATGTTTTACCTATTCATTTGTTCTTTATATTTCGATTTGCACTTTTTTGCACTACCTTACACCTAAATGTATTAAAGCGCTTTTTAGGACGTTGTATTTTTGGTCGTTAATGCCTGCTGCGCTTTCAGACGGCCTATTGAAGCAACCATAAGTTGGTTTGCTGGATAAGTTGGGGAAACCATCGGGCCAGCCACAACCATAATAAGAATGCCAACAAACTGCCTGAAAAATCGTATCGTCCTACGCGTAAGAAGGAAAACGGTTTGAGCAATGGTTGTAGAATTCGTTCGATGGCATAAGTCAACGGCGAATAGCGGCCTTGTATGCTGGCCACCATTCTAATAATCAGACTGATAAGTAATGTATAGGCCGCGGCTTTCAGCATATGGAGCGCGGCAAACCAAAAGTTTGCCAAAATCAGCTTATTGCTGATGGACAGCGCCGGCGAGATGAAAATAATGGCGGTACAGGCAAGGTAGTACACCAGAAAACCCGAAGGCAGGCAGTACCAATCGGTTTTCTCGCCGGATGGAAATGCTTTTTGCCAAGGTTTGGTCAGCCAGCCTGTTGCCTGTATGCTGAATTTAAGCAGGGGATGTTCTGCTGCCAATCCTGCGTATCGGAGCCAAAAGCGTGTGATACACAGGATGGCAATAGCGTCTGCCAATAATAAGAGCAAGTCGCCGCGCATGTTCAGACGGCCTTATATTGTTGCGCCATTTCTTGCGAACGTTTGACGCAGGCTTCTACGCCCTGTTCGATGGCTTCGGCAACATGATGGGCTTTGAAGGTTTCGATGGCTTCGTGTGTCGTACCGCCTTTGGAAGTCACGTTTTGCTGTAATTGTGCGAATGCTTCGCCGGTTTGTTCGGCCAAAGCCACTGCGCCTTTAAATGTAGCGAGGCTCAGTTCGCGTGCATCTTGCTCGTTGAAACCTTGTGCCAAAGCCGCGTTTTGGAGCGCGCCCAAAAGATAGAAAACATAGGCAGGGCCGCTGCCGCTGATGCCGGTAATATTGTGGAGTTGCTCTTCCTCGTTCAGCCAAACGGTTGTGCCGACAGAGCGCATGATGCCGTCGGCGGCTGCACGGTCGGCTTCTGAAACGCCTGCATCAGCAAACATACCGGATACGCCCAAACCGATTTTGGCCGGCGTATTGGGCATGATGCGCACGATACGGCGTGTACCGCCCAGATAATGGCTGAGGGTATCGATGGACAAACCAGCCGCTACGGACAACACCAGCGCGCCATTCAAACGGATGTTTTGACAGGCTGCCTGCATGTCTTGCGGTTTGACGGCGAGAATGAGGACGTCGTCCGCACTCAATTCAGGCAGGTTTTCAGAAGTGGCTACGCCCAATTCTTGCACCAGTTGCGCTCGTCTTTCAGAGCCGCGTTCGACAATGTGGACACGATAACCGTCTTGTTTGACCAAACCACCTGCAATGGCAGTCGCCATATTGCCGCCGCCGAGAAAATAGATATTCATATATATGTCACTCCTTTGTGATATCGATCAGGTCGTCTGAAACTGCTGTCTACCCTGTTCAGACGGCCTATTACTTTTATTGAGGATAATGCCGCTTACCGAAAATCGCGCTGCCGATGCGGACATGGGTTGCGCCGCATTCTACCGCGATTGGCATATCGCCGGACATACCCATAGACAAAACATCTGCTTCGACGCCTGCCGCATTCAGCTCAGCCAACAGCCGTTGCATGGTATGAAACTGGCTGCGCAATTCATCGTCGCTGCTGTCGGCCTTGGCCACACACATCAATCCGCGCACTTTAATATTCGGCAACTGGGCCACTTCAAGGGCCAGCGCAACCGCTTCAGCGGGCGCCACACCGTGTTTCGCCTCTTCCGCGGCAATGTTCACTTCAATGCACACCTGCAACGGCGGCATTTCAGACGGCCTTTGTTCACTCAAGCGCCGCGCCGTTTTCAGACGGCCTATCGTATGCACCCAATGTGCGCGTTCGGCCACAAATTTGGTTTTATTGGACTGCACATCGCCGATAACGTGCCAAACAATATCCGGCAAATCAGCCAGCGTTTCCGTTTTTTCAAACCATTCCTGAATATAGTTCTCACCAAAATCGCGCTGACCGGCCGCATATACTTCGCGGATATCGTCTGCCGGAAACGTCTTGCTGACCGCTACCAGCTTCACCGCATCCGCAGGCCGTCCTGCAGCCTCAGCCACCTGTTCAACCGCCCGGCATACGTCCTGATAGTTTTGTTGCAATACCGACATGGTTTTCTCCTTTAACCCGTTCATCACTCGGTATTTTGAAAATTTTACTTGGTTGAACGGGTTTATCTATTTAAAATAAAGCGATTTTATTATTCTAAACCAAAACAAGGCCACATTATGCAGATTACCGACTTACTCGCGTTCGGCGTGAAAAACAAAGCCTCCGACCTCCATTTGAGTTCGGGTATTTCCCCTATGATACGCGTACACGGCGACATCCGCCGCATCAACCTGCCCGAGATGAGCTCGGAAGAAGTCGGTACCATGATTACCTCGGTCATGAACGACCACCAGCGCAAGCTCTATCAACAGGATTTTGAAGTCGATTTCTCATTTGAGCTGCCTAATGTTGCCCGTTTCCGTGTCAACGCCTTTATGACCGAACGCGGCCCGGCCGCCGTATTCCGTACCATTCCGGGCACCGTCCTGACGCTGGAAGAATTGCGTGCGCCGCGCATTTTCCAAAAAATTGCCGAAAATCCGCGCGGGTTGGTCTTGGTAACCGGCCCGACCGGTTCGGGTAAATCCACCACGCTGGCGGCAATGGTCAACTACATCAACGAAACCCAACCGGCCCACATTCTGACCATCGAAGACCCGATTGAGTTCGTCCACCAAAGCAAAAAGGCGCTCATCAACCAGCGCGAGCTGCATCAGCACACCCACAGCTTTACCAACGCCCTGCGTTCCGCCCTGCGCGAAGACCCAGACGTGATTTTGATCGGTGAGATGCGCGACCCTGAAACCATCTCCCTCGCCCTGACCGCCGCCGAAACCGGTCACTTGGTTTTCGGCACGCTGCACACGACCGGCGCCGCCAAAACCATCGACCGTATTGTCGACGTATTCCCTGCAGGCGAAAAAGAAATCGTGCGCTCCATGTTGTCCGAATCCTTGCGCGCCATCATTTCCCAAACCCTGCTGAAAACCCGCGACGGCAACGGCCGTGTCGCCGCACACGAGATCCTGATTTCTACACCGGCCGTGCGCAACCTCATCCGCGAGAACAAAATCGCCCAAATCAACGCCGCCCTCCAAACCGGTCAGGCCCACGGTATGCAAACCCTCGATCAAGCCCTGCAAACCCTTGTCCGCCAAGGCACCATCAGCCCCGAGCTGGCACGCAGCAAGGCGCAAAACATCGAAAACCTCTCTGTTTTCTAAACCATACTCAGGCCGTCTGAACCCCATCATCCCGTTTTCAGACGGCCTTTCAGCCTGACCGAATACCCGTTTTAAAGAGAATCATCATGAGCGACCTCGCCCCTCTGCACGACCTGTTAAGCGAAATGGTGCAAGCCTACTCACAAAAAAACCAAGCACCGCACATACCCACCCCGGCCGAAATCGGCACGCATCTTCACCCCCTGCTCGACCGCATGTGTGAAGAGGCCGAAAAACGCAACGCATCCGACATCTTCATCAGCGCAGACTTTCCCCCTGCCATCAAAGTCGGCGGCACCCTCACGCCCATGCCCCACAAAGCACTGACCGGTGCGGACACCGCCGCCATCGCCGAATCCACCATGAACCCCAACCAGCTCGAAGCCTTCAATCGCGACTGGGAAATCAACTATTCCGTCCAATCGCGCAGCAACACGCGCTACCGCGTCAACGCCTACCACGAGCAAGGCCGCGTCGGCATGGTATTGCGCCGCGTCAGCCAAGACATTCCCGAAATGAAGACCCTCGGTTTACCCGAAAAGCTCCAAGAGCTTGCACTCGCACCGCGCGGCCTGCTGATCCTCGCCGGCCCGAACGGTTCGGGTAAATCCACCACCATGGCCTCCATGCTCAACTACCGCAACCAAAAGCTGCCCGGCCATATCGTTACCATCGAAGACCCCATCGAGTTTATCTACAAACCTTGCCGCAGCATCTTCACCCAGCGCGAAATCGGCATCGATACCGACAACTGGAAAATCGCCGTTCAAAGCGCCATGCGTCAAGCGCCCGATGTCGTCTGTATCGGCGAAGTCCGCAGCGAAGAAAGCATGAAATACGCCCTCCAACTGGCTCAAACCGGCCATCTGTGCGTTTTCACCATCCATGCCAACACGGCTTCCCAAACCATCGAGCGCATCATCAACTTCTATCCGGAAGACCGCCGCCAACAGGTTTTGATAGATTTGGCGTTAAACCTCGTCGGCATTATCGGCCAACGCCTCACCATCAAGAAAAACCGCCAACGTACGGCCGTTACCGACCTCCTGCTCAACACTCCGGCCATGCAGGACTTGATTTTCCAAGGCGAATTGCTGGAAATCCGCGACTTGATGGCACGCTCCGGCAGCAACGGCATGCAGACGTTCGACCAAAACCTCTTCAACCTCTACGCACAAGGCCAAATCGAACTCAGCGAAGCCCTGCGCCAAGCGGTATCCGCCAACGATTTACGCCTGCGCATTCAAATGCACGACGAGGGCAACAATACCGAACGCCTCTACGACCGCATCAGCGACCTCAACCTGATGACCTAATAGCGCAAGCCAAAAAAGGCCGTCTGAACGGGTGTGGAAACGAAATCAAGTATTTTTCCGTATCCGTTCAGACGGCCTTATCTCATTTAAAGCATTCTGAAACCGACTGAAAATCCTGTTAAAATCCAATCATTCACCTCATAACGAATAATAAACAACAACATCATGAAAACTCCGCCGCTCAAACCTCTGATCATTGCCTCCCTGCCCGTCTTCGCCAGCGTGTTCATCGCCGCCACCCTCGTTTGGCACTTCGACACGCCCAAACTGGTTATGCCATTCGTGCTCGGCATTATTGCCGGCGGTTTGGTCGATTTGGACAACCGCCTCACAGGCCGTCTGAAAAACATCGTTATCACCGTTGCCCTGTTTACCCTCTCCTCATTGCTTGCCCAAAGCACCATCGGCACAGGCGTTCCCTTCATCTTGGCCATGACCCTGATGACTTTCGGCTTCACCATCCTCGGCACCGTCGGCCTTAAATACCGCACTTTCGCTTTCGGTGCACTTGCCGTCGCCACCTACACCACGCTGACCTACACACCCGAGACCTACTGGCTGACCAACCCCGTCATGATTCTGTTGGGTACCGTCCTATACAGCGTCAACACCCTAATCTTCCAAATCATCCTGCCCCACCGCCCCGTCCAAGAAACCGTTGCTAACGCCTACGACGCACTCAGCAACTACTTCGATGCCAAAGCCGACTTTTTCGATCCCGACGAAGCCGCATGGTTGGGCAACCGCCAAATCGACTTAGCCATGAGCAACACCGGCGTGATTACCGCCTTCAACCAATGCCGCGGCGCACTTTTCTACCGGTTGCGCGGCCAACACCGCCATCCGCGTACCGTCAAAATGCTGCGCTACTACCTCTGCGCGCAAGACATGCACGAACGCATCAGCTCCGCCCACGTCGATTACAGCGAAATGGCCGAGCAGCTCAAAAACACCGACCTCATCTTCCGCATCCGCCGCCTGCTCGAAATGCAAGGCCAGGCGTGCCGCAACGTTGCCTCCTCCCTGCGTAACAACAAACCCTACGCATACAGCAAACGCCTCGGCCGCGCCATGGAAGGCTGCCGCCAATCCCTCAGCCATTTTACCGAGACCCATGCCGACAATGCCAACCTCCACAATATCCGCCGCCTGCTCGACAACCTCAGCAGCGTCGATTACCAACTGCGGCAACTGCAAAACGATGCGTCCCTTGCCGAAAACGACAACGCCGACACCCGCATCGCCGCCCTTGAAAACACCAAGTTCCGCAATATCGGCGAGACCGTCCTCAGCCAACTCAATTTCGACTCCAGCGTATTCCGCCATGCCACCCGCCTCTCCATCGTCGTGGCCGCGGCCTGCATCATTGTCGAAATCCTCCATCTCAACCTCGGCTACTGGATTCTGCTGACCGCCCTTTTCGTCTGCCAACCCAACTACACCGCCACCAAAAGCCGCGTGTACCAACGTATCGCAGGCACGATTCTCGGCGTGATTGTCGGTTCGCTCGTCCCCTACTTCACCCCGTCCGTTGAAACCAAGCTCTGGATTGTCATCGCCAGCACCACCCTGTTCTTCATGACCCGAAGCTACAAATACAGCTTCTCCACCTTCTTCATCACCATCCAAGCCCTGACCAGCCTATCGCTTGCCGGTTTGGACGTGTACCACGCCATGCCCATCCGCATCATCGACACCATTGTCGGTTCCGTTATCGCATGGGCCGCCGCCACCTACCTCTGGCCCGATTGGCGTTACCTCACCCTCAGCCATACCGCCGCCCAAACCATCACTGCCAACGGCCGCTATCTCGACGCCATCCTCGAGCAGTTGCAAAACGGCAGCCGCGACGATTTCGACTACCGCCTCACCCGCCGCCAAGCCCACGAAAGCATCGCCGCCCTCAGCAGCACCCTGTCCGACATGAGCAGCAACCCGAAAAAATACCAAGACCGCCTGCAAGACGGTTTTACCCTGCTCAAAACCAGCTATGCGCTGACCGGCCACATTTCCGCGCTCGGCGCATACCGCGACCAAGTCCGAATCGACGGCAACGACGGCTTTGCGCCCTATGCCAAGCTGACCCACCACATCGCCGAGTTGCTGACCCAAATGCCCCAAACCGACCCCGAGGCTTTTGAAACGGCCATGACCCAAATCCGTCAGGAATTTGCCGAGCTTGAGCAAAACACACAAGCGCAGCAAGACCACATCCTCAAACACCAGCTCGACCTGATTATCCGCCAGCTTACCCCGTGCTATCAGGCATTGCACCGACAAGCCGACGTAGAGGCCGTCTGAAAAGAGCCGAATGCTTTCCAGCCTGTTTAGCAACAAGTCTGCCAATCATCGGCGTTAAATACAGCTAAACACTTCCTCGAATAAAAACCAGAACAAAAGGCCGTCTGAAAAATTGAACTGCACCCCAAAAGTTGGACACATCCCCTCCAACTCACAAGGTGCAGTTTTTTTTATGAGCAAATATACATTACACTTCAAATACCAAGCCGTACTCCACT
>NZ_JBQCVL010000025.1:0-7156 GCF_051958425.1 Neisseria sp. P0013.S005
CTGGATGGCATTATGCGCAAAGCCCGCCGCAACCGTCCGCTGACGGAAGCGCAAACCAAACGCATCTGAAGGCGATGTGTTTGAACCTGTTGAAAGCGGCCAACAGGCTAAGTGTGCCTGTTGCCGCCTAAAAGGCGGTCCGGATGCCTTATTATGGGGTATCCGGGGAGGATTAAGGGGGTATTTGGGTAGAATCAGGAGTGATTGGGGCGGAAACAGCCGGAAGCCTGGGTTTGGGCTTCGGCTGTTGGGTGGAGGGGGATTTTTGCAAAGGTCTCATATTGTGAATCAGTCCGGACAGGCCGCTGGTGCTGTTGATGGTGACCATTCCGAGACCGTGGCGCAGGAAAACGGGCAGGGGGACATCATGGACGTAAGTCACGCGGCCTTTGAGTTCGGGGTGTTCTTTGATAAGGCGCTTAATGTCGCGCCAGTAGTCGATAAAACCGCGGTCCATCGGGTGATGCTTGATGATGATGTTGGTATCGGAAGGCGCGTGCTCGGCAAATGAACTCAAAACATGGAGCAGGAAGCTGCGGACGCTGGGAAAGTCGCAATGGATACGGACTTGGCTGTCGTTGAATACCTGCAGGGGAACAATAAAAAACTTGCCGTATTTGCCTGCTTCCACACGTTTGGCGATTTGGATGTCTTCAATATAGTAGTTCAAACGCTTGAGGATGGAGAGCGACCACAGTTTGAGGTAATGGCCGGCATTGGGCGCGCGGTGGTGGATGTAGTCGGGGTATTTGCGTGGGTTGCGGAACAACTCGATATAGTAACGGATGGCGTTTTTTGCCATGGGCGTAAAACCGCCGCGTACCGGCGTTGGCGCTTTATATTCTTGCTGGGCAAGCTTAGGGAATTGTTCAAGAAAAAAGTCGGTACGGCGAGGCAGAGGGGAGAATGCGTTGACGCCGTCTTTTTCTAAGGTGATGTAGTAGGGGCGGAAATAGCCTTCTTCAAATGCCCAGAAACTGGCTTGGTTTTCGTTTGCAATGCGTTTTGCAATGACATGATAAGGGCGTGTGTCGCCAAAGCAGACAACGGCCTGGATGTGATGTTGAACGATGTATTCTTGCAAAAATTCAGGAAAGGCCTCGTAGTCGTCGTTAAAAACAACGGTATGCGCTTGAGTGGGCGGATAAAAATAGTCGTCGCCTGCATTAAAGTTGAATTTATGTACGGTTTTACCGTTTTCAGTCAGCCAGTCGGCAAGGCGCAGAAAAAAATTGCCGACAGGGCCTTGAAGCAGCAGGATATTTTCTGCGCTTTCAAGCAGGTTTTGCAGATTGTTTTTGAGGACGGTCTGTTTCATGTCGCAATGTAGTTTTGTTTTTTTATGTAATAGTTTTAGGTTGAATTTTCAAGCATACGCCAAGAGAATTAACGATGCAAAGGCAATGATGACGCAATAGAGGCAAGTTTATGATGCATTGTTAATTTATATGGTATTTATTTGAAAGATCGATATAGTTGTTTGATTTTACCTAGTTTTTTAGCAAAGTACCCGCGATGTAATCCGTTGTTGTTTTTTTGCATATTTTTTTGTCGTATCAGGATTTGAGCTGCGGTTTCCGCATTGATGGCCTGATGGGTTTCGGGGTGGATGTAGTCGGGGTAGTGGATGAGCGTGCCTGCAATCAGCTGCCAAAGCTCAAGCCTGCGGCTGCGGCGCGGAATGGGCAGCAGATCTTGGGTAAGCCCCCAGCCTGCATAGAAATGCAGGCCGTAGCAACTGACTTTTTTGCCGCGCAACAAGGCTTCAAAACCGGTTAGCGAAGTCATGGTATGTACTTCGTCTGCGTATTGGAGACAGGTCAGGATGTCGGCTTGCTCGGCGGTTTGGTTGGCATATCGTGCCGTATCATCAGGGGAAATATGGCCGATGCGGTTACCGCTGACTACATCGGGATGTGGTTTGTAAATGATATAGGCATTGGGATTGCGTTCGCGTACGGTACGGAGCAAATCCAGATTGCGATAGATTTGGGGTGAACCGTAGCGGATAGACGCGTCATCTTCAACCTAGCCGGGAACGAGGATCACGGTTTTGTCGGTTGAAGGGGCGGTAAAATCTGAGCTGCCGACGTTGTATTTGCTGATGTGGTTTTCGGTCAGCATTTTTGCAACTTCAAGGCCGTCTGAAAGTCTTGATTGTCGAAGTTTTGGTTTTGTAGGATGTATTCGAGACGGGACGGGGTTTCGGCATTGAAGTAAATACCCATATCGTCGGTAACGAGCGACAGCGGCGGCACTAAGTTGGAGCCGAGTCCGACCGAGCGGATAAAGCCGTCTTCCATGGGCAGCAGGGGGATGTGGTGTTGTTCGGCAAAGCGGACGATGGCCTCTTTGCCGTTGCCCCAAGCAAGGATGCGTGTATCGTCGGACAGTTTGACCCCGGCCAGTTTTTGGGTGGAAGAGATAAATTTCAGACGGCAAGAGGGTACGTTAAAGAACGGTTTGGCAACCGCGCGTTTCCACAAAGACATACCGACGCAATATAACTCGCCACGCAATTTGTCGTTTTTGCGTTTGACCGTCGCCAGATAGTCGATGACATCAAAGAGGTTGCCTGCTTCGCCGGTATTGGGGTTGAGGTAGCGGCTGTATTGCAGATAAGCTGCGGCGAAGAGCTGCAGCAAGTTGCGGGGGCGCGGCGTTGGGTTTGAACAAGGCTGCCGATTTTAGGATGGCGGTCGTCGCTTACACCCCATCCGGCATACCACGGCAGGCCGAAGGTGGTCAGCGGCTTGCCGCACAAAAGTGCCTCAAAACCCATTTGCGAGGTAACGCAATAAACTTTATCGACGTTTTGCAACAAAGAAATCGGATTGATGTCTTCTGCCAAAAGATGGACGCGGTGTTGCTGCGCCAGTTGGGTCAGATAGCCTTGTTTTTTGCCGCACAAAACATCGGGATGGGTTTTGACCCAAATATCGGCTTGCGGGTTTTCATTTAAAGCCGTCTGAAACATCAGTTCAAACGTAGAGGCGTCTGCGCCGCCATATTGGATGGCCATATCGCCGAAGGTTTGGTCGATAATGAGGACGGTTTCAGACTTGGATGGGGAGCGTAAGGGATGATTGTCTGAAAGTTCGGGCGCGTGGTTGTATTTGGACAGGTGGTGTTTTAGGATGAAATCCATCGCCTGCCGCGCCTGAGCCAAGGTTTCAGACGGCATGGCATCGGCGGCAAGAATCAGTTGTTCCAAACGCGAAGGACGTGTGGTGTCGTAGTAGATGCCGATGTTGTCATAGACGATGGAGTAGGGGGGATAACCGGCGACTCCCAGGCCGAGCGAGCGTAAAAGCCGTCTTCCAAAGCAATAAAGGGAAGCTGGTGTTCGGCGGCAAAAGCACGCGCTTTGTGTGTCGTTAGGCGCAAACCCCAGCCGACCACAGCCTCTGCTCCTTTTCCGTCTTTGCAGATATGAAACTCGGGCAATAGGGTGGAGAGATGGGGGATTTTGCGGATGCTGCGAGAGGGAATGTAGGCGTTTTTCACAATGCGTTTTCGTCGATTATTGTTATTAATGGATTGTAGGCCGTCTGAAAAGAGGAACATTCTTTCAGACGGCCTGAATAGTCTTAAAACGTGACTGCTTCGGCCAATACTTTGCCTGCCAAGTCTTTAGGCGACAGGTTCGGCTCGCCTTGCAACGGCCAGTCGATGCCGACGGTCGGATCATTCCAAATCAGCGAGTGTTCGGCTTTGGGGTTGTAATAGTCTGTGCATTTATAGACGAACTCGGCTTCATCGCTCAGTACATAGAAGCCGTGTGCGAAACCTTCGGGTACCCACAGTTGGCGTTTGTTTTCTGCGGACAGAATTTCGCCCACCCATTTGCCGAAAGTGGGGGAGTCTTTACGCATGTCGACAGCTACATCGAATACTTCGCCGACAACCACGCGTACGAGTTTGCCTTGTGTGTTTTCGGTTTGATAGTGCAGGCCGCGCAATACGCCTTTGCTGGATTTGGAATGGTTTTCCTGCACGAAGGTGCGGTTGCAGACTTGGGTCTTGAACCACTCGTCGCGGAAGGTTTCCATAAAAAAGCCGCGCGCGTCGCCGAAGACTTGGGGCTCAAGCAGTTTTACGTCAGGAATGGCGGTATCAATGATGTTCATCTTTTTATCTTTCATCTAAAGGCCGTCTGAAAAGTTTCAGACGGCCTCAAACATTATTTTTTCAACAGGCGCAGCAAATATTGGCCGTATTGGTTTTTCGCCATCGGGCGCGCCAGTTCTTCCAGTTTTTCATCGGAAAGCCAACCGTTGCGCCAAGCGATTTCTTCCAGGCAGGCGATTTGCAGGTCTTGGATGTTTTGCACGGTTTGGACGAATGAAGCGGCTTCGTGCAGGCTCTCGTGGGTGCCGGTATCCAACCATGCGAAACCGCGTCCCAAAAGTTGTACCGACAATGAACCGTCTTCCAAATACATTTGGTTGAGGTCGGAAATTTCCAATTCGCTGCGGGCGGACGGTTTGATTTGTTTGGCGAATTCGACGACGCGTTGGTCGTAGAAGTACAAGCCGGTTACTGCCCAGTCGGATTTGGGCTGTTGCGGTTTTTCTTCGATAGACAGGGCGTTGAAGTTTTCGTCAAATTCGACTACGCCGAAACGCTCGGGGTCTTTGACCTGATAACCGAATACGGTTGCGCCGTGGGTCTTGGCGGCGGCCTGTTTCAATGTTTGCGTAAACGATTGGCCGTAGAAAATATTGTCGCCCAAAACCAAGCAAACATTGTCGTTGCCGATAAATTCTTCGCCGATGATAAATGCCTGTGCCAAGCCGTCCGGACTGGGTTGCACGGCATAACTGATGGAAATACCGAAATCGCTGCCGTTGCCGAGCAGGCGTTTGAAAGAGGTGTTGTCTTCAGACGTGGTAATCACCAAAATATCGCGGATTCCTGCCAGCATCAATACGGACAGGGGATAGTAAATCATGGGCTTGTCGTACACGGGCAGCAGTTGTTTGGATACGCCGCGCGTGATGGGGTAGAGGCGTGTGCCGCTGCCGCCGGCAAGGATGATGCCTTTCATGGGTTTTCTCCTGAGTAGTGTGTGTTTGCATGATTTTCAGACGGCCTAATATGGGAAAAGGCCGTCTGAAAACTTATTTTCCGGTGCCTAAACGTTCCAAACGATAGCTGCCGTTCAATACGTTTTGCCACCAAGTTTTGTTGTCCAAATACCATTGCACTGTTTTGCGGATGCCGGATTCGAATGTTTCCTGAGGTTTCCAGCCCAGCTCTCTGCCGATTTTGGCAGCGTCGATGGCGTAGCGTACGTCATGGCCGGGACGGTCTTGCACGAAGGTAATCAAATCTTCATAACGCGTTACACCCACTGGTTTTTCAGGAACAAGCTCTTCCAGCAGGGCGCAGATGGTTTTGACGACTTCAATATTGGCTTTTTCACTGTGGCCGCCGATATTGTAGGTTTCGCCGACAACACCTTCGGTAACAACCTGATACAGCGCGCGCGCGTGGTCTTCGACAAACAGCCAGTCGCGGATTTGCATACCGTCGCCATAAACAGGCAAGGGTTTGCCGTCCAGCGCGTTCAGAATCATCAAAGGAATGAGTTTTTCCGGGAAATGGTAAGGGCCGTAGTTGTTGGAGCAGTTGGTTACGATGGTAGGCAAACTGTAAGTACGCAACCATGCACGGACGAGGTGGTCGCTGGATGCTTTGGAGGCAGAGTAGGGGCTGGACGGCGCGTATGGTGTGGTCTCAGTAAACAAATCGTCTGTGCCGTGTAAATCGCCATAGACTTCATCGGTAGAAATATGGTGGAAGCGGAAAGCTTCGCGTTTTTCAGACGGCATCCGTTGCCAGTAGGCTCGGGCCGCTTCAAGCAGGTTGAACGTGCCGACGATGTTAGTTTGGATAAACTCGCCTGCGGAATCGATCGAGCGGTCGACATGACTTTCCGCCGCCAAGTGCATCACGGCATCGGGCTGGTGTTGTGCGAATACGCGGTCAAGTTCGGCGCGGTTGCAAATATCCACTTGCTCAAAAGCATAGCGAGGATTATTGGCTACCTCGGTCAGAGATTCCAAATTGCCGGCATAAGTCAGCTTATCGACATTGACGACGGAGTCTTGGGTGTTTTGGATAATATGACGGACAACGGCAGAGCCGATAAAGCCCGCGCCGCCGGTAATAAGGATTTTCTTCATAAGTTTCAGAGGATAGCCAAAAAATATGAACGGATTATAGCAGACAGAATATGTGTTTTTCAGATAAAGAGGCCGTCTGAAAACATCTCTTTCAGACGGCCTGCATCAGGTCAACTTAATCGTCGTAGCCATTTGGGTTGTTGCTGACCCAACACCATGAGTCTTCCATCATCTGCGCCAAATCGCGTTTGGTTTTCCAACCAGTTTGTGCTTTGGTGTAGGCAGGGTCGGCGTAAAAGCACGCCAAATCGCATCGCGACGCGGTTTGATTTGGAACGGAATGGTCAAGCCGGAGGCTACCTCAAAAGCACGGATGATTTCCAATACCGAATAAGCACGTCCCGAACCCAAATTAAACAGATGTACGCCCGAAACATTGCTTTTCGCCTGCATCGCTGCCACATGGCCTTCCACCAAATCCATCACATGGATATAGTCGCGCATACCCGTACCGTCGGGAGTAGGATAGTCATCGCCGAAGACTGACAATTGCGGCAGCTTGCCTGAAGCCACTTGGCAGATATAAGGCAGCAGATTGTTCGGGATACCGTTTGGCTGTTCGCCGATCAAACCGCTTTCATGCGCACCGATAGGGTTGAAATAGCGCAACAAAATCACGCTCCAATGCGGATCGACCTTTTGGATATCCGTCAAAATGCGCTCCACCATAGACTTAGACGTGCCGTAAGGGCTGGTCGTATCTCCCGGTTGCATATCTTCCGTATAAGGCACTTTACCCGGATCGCCGTAAACCGTAGCCGATTAGCTGAACACAATCTTAAATACGCCGGCACGCACCATTTCTTCTGCCAATACCAAGCTGCCCGACACATTGTTGTCATAGTATTTCATTGGTTCGGCCACGCTTTCGCCGACTGCCTTTAAAAGTGTAGAAACTAGTAGCGTTGTTTACAGTATTTCCAGGAGAATACTGAAACATGAACATGCACAAAAACACCCGTCTC
>NZ_JBQCVL010000026.1:0-6924 GCF_051958425.1 Neisseria sp. P0013.S005
TCCAAGCCTCGGTAGGGGCAGGAAAACAAACCCCGTCACGCGCTGCCTCCTGCGCCTTAATCATCGGCAGCAACTCATTCAACAGTTTCGCGGTTCGCCCCCAAGAGAGCTGGCTCTTCCCGGGACGGAAGAGACCAATGTAGCGGATAGCCGCTTTCCCGATATCGGCATCAAGTTCCAGCAACATCTTCAGCACTTCGGCTGCTTCGGCGTCGCTGACCAAGCTATCCAAGCTGTTGGCCGCTCCGCAGTTGGGACAACGGCAAATCATGATTCAATCTCCCAAATATCACGGCGGCGAATAACTTTTTCGGTTTTAACTTTCCGTCGTATCCATTGGCCGCAGTATTCGCAGCACCGACTGTTTTTATTAACTTCACGCCATTTATGCGCATACCCGTCAATAGCACAGGCTCCAATACGTTTGTAATCACACCATTCGACTTTTTCGACAACTTGTCCGCCTGGCTTAAATGCATAAATCTCTACCTTGCCATTGGGTAAAAAACTGATGGGAGCACCGGTAAACCACCCGTCGTTGTCATGCCATCCGATACGCCAGATACCCAGCGTGTCAAACTTTTCGATAACCGGCATTCCTCTGCGCGGTATAACTTTTTTGTTATTTTTCAAAAATCTATAAATAAAATTGCTATATTTCGGACTCTTTTTAGGGTTGTATTGCTCAATGTCCATCACACTTCCTCCCATAAAGTTATCGCCCGAGCCAAAGTTTCCGCCTCGGCAGTCTTCCACATCCCATCCGGCGACCGCGCAGCAATCACAAATCCCTCGCCGTCCTTCTTCATCAACATCAGCTCGCCACGGTCTTCGATCCATTCGGCAATTTCTTTTGCATTCATTTTCCTATTTCCTTTTAAATCAATACCTTATATTTTCAATAAGGCAAAAAAATATAGAGCAACATCAACGGCTTACCGTTTTAATTGTCGTCATACCCGTCATGGCATTTACCTATCATGTGCAACACGACGATTCGGGCTAGCAGTTCAAGCCAAATCCCCAGCAGCACCAACACAGCCAATCCGACAACAAACCAAATCATTTTTTCTCCTCCTTCTTATCGGCAGGCCGTTTAAAACGCGCCTGATACTCCTCGATTTCGCGCTCTCGGCTTTTTTGCGCCATTCGCGCCGTCGCACGCCTGCGGTGTTGTCCCCAAGCCTGCCAATCCGTATTACGTCGTCCGAAACTCATTTCACACATCCTTTCACAATCGCCTTATCGCCATATTTCGCGCGGATTTCCTTAAGCGCACGTTCCAAAGCCTCTTGTCTAGCCGTAGGGCTCAATGGCTTATCGCTCATAAACAATTCCTTTCATTTTTTCTTCTGTACTCATAGCATCATATTGCTCGCCCAAGGCTTTTGCCTCCAAATCCGCCAGACGCTCGCGGCGCGACATTTCCAACTTCGCCGCCGACACCACCGGCTTAGAGCAGCTATGCAGCATCGTGCCCACCAAAACCGCCCAAAACAACAACCAAAAAGCCAAACCGATCCACTTGGTTTTTCGTTCGCAAAATAAATTAGACATTTTCCTATTTCCTTATAAATCAATTACTTAATATTTTCTCAAGGCAAAAAAATTATTGCGTACCCAATCCGCCTTCACTTGAACAGCCCATTCCTTGGCTTCCTCTTTGCTTTCAAATCGCTTCCGCAGTCGGCGGATTTGCAACCATGCGAAGCCTTCTTTCCGCTTGCCGCGCACATCCGCCCGCCAAATCTTGCGACGTTTATGGGTTTCGTAGTCGTACCAAGTGTCCTCATAGACTCCGGCGTGTACCGCATATTCTTGTCTCATTTCAGACGGCCTTTCTTATCGGATAATCAGGGAGCTGTATTTCTTAACGATACCGGCCTGCAGCTTGATACCGTTCTTGTTCGCCGTGCGTACCGCGCCGCGCATCAATTTGCTCATCCGGCGCGTATTGCCGTTACTATGTTTAACCAGTTCCAAGAGCGTCTCCTCGTCTGCATCAGGCAAAGCCGATTTCGCAATCTCAAAGAGTTCGTCATCCGGCAAAGATTCGCCCAAATTCAGCGCAACAGACACTCGGCTGTAAAGCTGTACCAGCTCGCCATGCTTACCGCGCAAATTCGCAACCAGTCGGGGCATACCGCTCAACACCAAACCGCAGCCCGTCTCATCGTGCAGTCGGCGTACAATTTCAAGGGCGCGTAAAGGCAGGTTTTCCGCCTCATCGACCACAATCAGACGGCCCGAATCGCGCAGGCGGTCAGATACAGACTCAAACAAATCATTCAGGCTGCCCATCGCCGATACCTTCGCCGCAGCCGCCAACTTGCGCATCAAGACCAAAGCCGTAAAGCTCGGATTAGCCTCAATCAAGATGGCCGCTGGGTTTTTCTCGCAGTAGTTTTTGACCGCCTGAGTCTTGCCCAAACCCGCCTGACCGTAGATCACCACCGTTTCGCCGCCTTCGTGCGCATCGCGCATCACTTCCGCGATTCGGCGGGTCGTCTTAGTCGATACAAAACCCAACACCAGCTCTTCGCGTTGCGCTTTACTGTCCTGTACCTCTAAAAACGCTTCGATTTTCGGCTCGATGGTTTCATAATTTCCGCCTTTTGCCGCGTAGGTATCATTCAGGTACATACTGATAGATGCCGGAGATACCCCGATACCGCGCGCAAGCATCGTCTGATTCATCCCTGATTTGGCTTTAAATTCAGCCAGTTTTTGTTGCAATGTATGATTGATTTGTTTCATTTTTTTAGTCCTTTTAAAAGAGGTTTAAAACCGTTTTAACTTCTATCCGCCTCAAACAGAACAAAATTGTCCGTGCCCGTTTTCGGCAATACAGCATACTTCGCCTCGATGACGTTTCCGCCCAAATGTCCCAGCTCGTCCCAAGCCGCCGCCTGTTCCAGTGCCGGATTGACTTCCGCATTCGCGAGCTTGATTGCATTTTCCGCCCGCTTGATTTTGCCTTTTTGGCGTTTTTCCGCCAGTTGGTCGATACGCGCCGTCGGGAAAGCCTCGCGGCTATTGCCGTTGACTTGTGCCTTCGTGATGAACTTACCGTCCATATCAAACACATTGACCACCGACGCATCGTCCAAATCGTAGCTGACCCGTACCTCGTCTTTGTGATACTCCGCCAGCTCGACTGAAAAATAAGAGTTGTTGAACAAATCCAGCCAACCGCGCTGTACCTTTCGCACCTCCTGCGGCATAAACATCGTCGCCAGCTCTTCCGCCGACAACATATCCGGCGCGATACCGTCCTGTTCCAGCCTCATTTCCCGATAAGCCTTTGGCGAATAATGCCCGCCGTCAGGATGTCGGGGCAGCTCGCTGTGCGGACGGTTGTTGTAATCATCGATACACTTGACCACATCCGCGATAAAACGCGACCAGCTCGGCAGTTTTTTCAAATATTTCTGTTGTTCCTCCGTTAAATCCTTGCCTTTTTCCAAAGCGTTAAACGCACTTTCCATCTTGCGGTACATCAGGTTCTTCGTACTGCTGTCCATTCCTGCGCCCGCAAACGTCTCATACTGGCGCGCCATCTCAATCAGATTGTCTTTCCACCATCGTTCGATGATGCCTCGGCCTTGCGGATTGCCCGCGATACCCGTTTCATGGCGGATACCCAATCGGGACGTAATACCCGTGATTTCATGGTCTATCGTCTTGCCTGTCTGACCGCCGCCGTTATCCGAGTAGTAGATAATCGGCAAACCAAAGTGCTTGACCCCGATACGCAGAGCGTCCGATACCGCCACACAACTTTCAGCGAGAGAGACCGAAAAACCGACCACAAACCGCGTACAACCATCAATAATCACCGTCACTTCCGGCTTAAACGGCCTGCCGTGTACCGGATGCGCCACCTTCGCCTTAAAGCTGTGGCCGTCGCCGATCCAAACATCGTTAGGCTTCAAAGCCCCCCAATCACGTTTCACATAAGGCAGCAGCGATTTATAAGCCGCCCCCGTCTTCCTGCCGCGCTCCTGCATAATCAGCGGGAGCTTGTCCCAAACGCGCCGCACCATACTCAAATTAGGCACATCATTGACCGGCATATTTTCCGCTTCAGCCCACTGCACAAACCGGCGGTAGCTGTGCGCCAGCTTTGGCGCGGACGGAATATTGTGAAACTGCATAAACATCGGCAACCAACCATAGCTCTCAATCGGTTTGACCGCCTTCGTCGTCTTCGGAGCCAAAGCAACCAACCGCTCCGTCGCGTTTTCCGCTTTAAGGTAGGCAGAAATCCAGCCGTCTAAAGTACGTTCACCAACCTTTGCCGACCGGCTGCGGTCATTGGCCTTTTCCAAGTTCCCAAGCGTGACCGCGTCCAATTTACCTTCTGCCAGCAAGCCCAAAAACTGAGCCACCGCAGCCTTCGCAGAGCAACCGTATTGATATTTGATACCCAACACCGCCGCCACCACCGCACATCGCGCATCCGCCACCGACCGTTGTTTCTCATTCAACAGCTTGGCCGCTTCAGCCAGTGCTTGAGCCGACATCGCCGTCCCCGGTCTGACTTGGGGCAGCATTTTCGGCATCTTCTCCGCCAGCTCGTCCGACTGCCGTTTCATGATGGCTGCTCGGATTTCGGCAGGAAGGGAAGCGATTAAGTATTTTTTCAGACGGCCTCCACGCGCTTTGCCAACCTCTTCGATGTACGGCCAGCCTTGTGTCTTGGCTCGCTTCTCAATCGCCTGTCTTGATACTTGTAGATTTGGCAACCGTAAATTTGCGAGTTCTGATGACGAAAGACTATCTGTTTGCATATAAAACTCCACTTATCCCGCTTTTAGTTCATTTGTAATCATTTGCATGATTTCTTTTAAACATCTGCGTATAATTAGTGCGAAGCACTTAATACTGGCTTGAAATTACGTTCTTCATAACGTGTCGGCCAAATTACTTCAGGTGGGACACCTATTGCATTTGCAATGATTTTTTCTCCTTTCAAATAAGGAAATTGCAATGCTCCCTTCAATGTATTTGGCGACAAGCCGGATGCAACACTAAGAGCTCTTACTGACCACCCACGTTTTTTGAGTGCTGCAACAATATCTGCGCGGTGCCAATCTGCGTTTTTTGTACCATTTCACTTACTCCATACGTTAAACCGTTTTTCTAACCGTTTGCACTTGGTTGGTTGAATAATATATGCAACCAGATACTATGTAAAGCGGTTGCATAGAGAAATAACTAAGTTTTTGCTTAGATTTTCTGTATGTTTTTGTTTATTAATTAAATTAATTTTATGCAACCAAATACATTTAGTTGCATAGAAAGTTGCATAGAAAGTTGCATAGATGTTTTTATATATGCAACCGCATATAGAGATAGTTTATGAATACTTTTAAAGAGAGATTGACTTATTTATGGCGCGATAACCCAAAGCCTGCGGTTATTGCAAGAGATATCGGAATGAGCCCACCCGGATTTAACCGGATTTGGTATAACGATGGTCTTCCAAACACTGAAACCCTTATAAAGATTCAAGAATCTACCGGGTGTGATTTAAACTGGCTGCTGACCGGCAAAGGCTTACCGTATCTTGATAAAGCTAGGCCGGAAAACGCCGGAGCATTCTCTGTAAGCAGAAATTCTGATGGAATTACCGACACTATGGGCAACCCTGTTGACTTGTCAGAGTTTGTATTCGTGCCGCGCTACAACGTAGCCGCAGCAGCAGGGTATGGCGCACCGGTCTTCGGCGAAGAACCTTTATTCTGCTTGGCTTTCCGGAAATATTGGATTGACAACTATGTGACCAAACAGCCGGAAAAATTGTCTGTAATTACCGTTAAAGGCGATTCAATGGAGGGCGTGCTCAATCATGGGGATTCCATTCTCATCAATCACGCCAAAACCGACCCGCGTGACGGCCTATATGTCTTGCGTATAGGCAATGACCTCTTTGTCAAACGTGTGCAACGCATACCGGGCAAACTGCTTGTAACGTCTGAAAATCCACGTTACGCACCGTTTGAAATAGATTTGAGCAATGCCCAAGACGACATCGCCATCATAGGCCGTGTTGAGTGGTATGGCCGGAGTATTGATTAAATCCATTTTAAAAACCTCTTAAAATAGTTTTAAAAAATTCCCAATCCCGTCAGCTTTCAACAAAAAACCGCGCATTCCGGCGCGGTTTTGTGAAAAAGCTGGCGTAACTTTTCCGGATACAAAAAAACGCCGAAATCCACGTCTTTCCGAGATTTCAGCGTTTTTTTACTCTATTTGTTCCTTGTGCAAAAACTAACAGTCCCCCACACTCACAGGCCGTCTGAAAAAAAACCTGCCTTTTCAAAGGCAGGTTTTGTTATTTAAATTCCCTTAATATTTTTTATGGTATCATCATAGAAATTTATCCTATCATTTCTTAATAAACCCTGATTACAGACAACGATAAAAACCGATAAGGGGGTATATACTGTTAAATCTTCTGTTCTTATAACGGCTGTTGATTCCTCACTCCCCGAATGTTGCAACATCAAATCATCAAAAGCGTCTAAATTCAGCTTGTAGTAAATGCGGTGTTCAATTCGTTTTTCAGTCTCGGTCAAGACACCGCGTTCTTTCAGTTTATTCCGTGGCGTTCTTTGCTCTTGAACGGATAGCCCAGTTTCAATTTCAATTTCTTCCGCTGTCCGGTAAATGCCTAATTCATGCCGTGTCTTATCGTGCCAGTAGAAGAAATGACTGAATAAGATTGACGCGTTCACGCCGCCTAAAGGCTTTGCCAATTCCGGGTAATACGCGATTGGTTTACCTGCCACTCTCAACATTTCAGACGGTTTCATCATCAACCCCTTGACTACACGGCGGATGTAGGAAAACGTTGCGTTGTTTACACCACAGGTTGAGAAAAATAAGCCTGCAAGACCTCAAACGGCGTATCGCCAT
>NZ_JBQCVL010000027.1:0-6522 GCF_051958425.1 Neisseria sp. P0013.S005
TCGGTCGCAAAGAAAAGAACGAGCTGCGCGAAAACCTAACCAGCAACCTGCTAACCCGAGCCCTAACCAAAAGCAGCTGCACAAATGGTCTACTTTCTAAAAATTGGCTGTGGACAGATACTGCCAGCCGCCATAAGGCAGAAAACCTGTTGACCAAGTTGCGCGAAGCCCTTGGCGGCTTGTCTGCTCAACATCTGGTTACCCGTCAATCGCCGGTATCATTGATGACCAATTGGCTGTTGCAGGGCGAAGCTCAAGGGCGGTTTGTGTTAGATAGTGATGTTACCCTGGTCGGTGTGGGCGATGTTGCTCCCAAAGTTAAAATCAGCCGCAAAGACCTTACCGCTGAAGATGTGGTACAACACGCCAAAAACGGCATGATTGTCACCGAACTGGGCTTGGTATGGAATGAACGTGTAGCCTTTATCCTGACACAGGATTTAACTCTGAAACGTATCCAATGGCTGGACGTTGTGCAGGAAGAAGCTGAAGGCAGCTGTGATGATGCGGAAAGTATGGCTTATGCCACACAGCTACTGATGGCGGCTGCACTAAGTGCGATTCTTAGTGAGTTGGTGGATTTACTGGGAGGTTGGCAAGAATGATGGAGGGTTGGGACTTTTAAAGCTGGATTAAAGGCCGTCTGAAATGGGGTTTAAAACCTGTTTCAGACGGCCTTTTTTTTGCTGAAAATAAATTTTAAAATATTGTTGACTACGCGAAAATATCGCGTATAATACAACTCATCAGGAAGCACGAAGCAAGCCTGAACAACCTTAAAGGAAATCAATCATGAAAAATATCGAAATTAAAGACACTACCCGATACACCATCGAAAAAACCGAGAACGGTTATTCTGTGCGCCGAATCAGCTATGGTCTCGGAATGCTATCCGCACCTGTCGTTATTACCCTCCCCGATTCTATTTTTTCCGCAAAATATAAGACATATGGGCAATATTGCCGCAAAGTCGATCGGGCGATTGATAAAAAGCTCGCCAGACTGGTGCTGGAAAAAGCTTTGGGCAAGGAGGTGTGAGATGTGGGCTGCCTTGTTTAGGCGGCCGCCTTTGTTTCGGGCGGCTGCCGAAGAATATTTATCCATCAGTCTTGCTCATTGCTGTCCGCAGGTTAAGAAATATACGCGCGACCGCATGGTATTGTGGGTCTATCCGGCTCTTGGAGATAAGCGGATCCATAAAATTAAACCGTATGAGGTTTTGGAGTGCGTCCAAAGGTTTGGCGTGAATGCTCCGTCGCAGACGCGCCGGTTGTTGCAGGTAATAAGCGGGGTTTATAGATATGCAAAAGCAAGAGGATGGTGTGAAAATAATCCTGCCGACGGTCTGAATATCGCCTTACCCCCTTATAAATACAAAGGCTTCAGGCATTTGTCGTCTGCGCAAATGCCTGAATTTTTAGGCGCGGTCGATACTCACGTTACTCTGGATATGGCGGCGGTTACTGCTTTTTGGCTGATTGCTTATACCGCTGTCCGCCGGGGCGAGGCAGTCAATGCAGAGTTGTCCGAATTTGATTTTGAGACGGCAATATGGACGATCCCTGCGGCGCGCATGAAAATGAGGCGACCACATGTCGTCCCTCTCGCGCCTGACGTTGTGGATTTATTGTCTGCTTGGCTGGTTGAGCGCGCTCGGCGCGGAATTTCCGGAGACCTTTTATTTGGCGGCATCGGCGGACACCGCCCTTTGCACGTTATCACGCAGGCCGGCTGGAGGGACAAGATGACGATACATGGATTCCGCAAGGTTTTTAGCACGCATGCCCACGAAAGCGGGCTATGGTCAGTTGATGCCATTGAATTGCAGTTGGCCCATATCATCAGCGGTGTACGCGGCGTTTATAACAAGGCGATGCTGTTAGACGAGCGCAGACGGTTAATGATTTGGTACGCGGACGAGATAAACCGATGGCGCGCCATAGGTCGCGGCGGATATAATGGCTCTCATAAGGAGGAGTCAATCTATGCACCACACTGTCATTGAGGCGTACCGTCGTCTTTTGTTTTTAACCGTTTTGGAAGCTGCTAAGTCGGTCGCCTGTACATCTGTACGTCCTGATGGGGTATCAGAGCGGGCTTGGCATCGATGGGAAAGTGGCGAAGGAGTCATGCCTGATGAGGTGGCGGAAAATCTGTTGGCCCTGATACGGCTCAGGCAGAGAGAGATAGACAGTATCGCCGCGCAGATTGCCGGCGGAACTAAGCCTATACTGACCGCCCCAAAAAAAGGGGCGGATGTATTGGAATACAAAATCAAATTGTCGGTTTTTGCCGAGGCAATGGCGATGGGCTGCAAAACAAAATAGGAGGCCGAATGAAATATCCCGAAGCAGGCTACACCCCTGCAAATTTAAGATTTGTGATGGATACATACGGGCTGACCCTTGCCGAGGTCGGACGACGGACTGGCACGGCATTGCGCACCGTGCAAAACTGGGTCGCCCCGGTTGATGCCAAGGATCACTCTGGGATGCCGCACCGCAAGTGGGTCATGCTGCAAAACACGCTCAAATAATTCTTGACTATGCGAAAATATCGCGTATAATAAAACTTATCGGGAAGCACAAAGCAAGCCCGAAAAACCAAAAGGACTTAAAAAATGAAAGATTTATTGGATATTGAAATGAAACAGGCCGAACTTAGAAAAGTGGATGCCGAAATCGCAAAAATCATCGCAGACGCGCATAAGATAAATGCGGAATCGGTCAAAATAGCCCAAGAGGCTCGGTGGTATCCCATTATGATTGCTACTGGATTGGTATCAGCCGTCGCGGCAACGATGGCGGTAGTGATTAAATTCTTATAACAAAAGCCCCCAAATGGGGGCTTTGTCATGCCTGTCAGTTTCGCAAAAAAAACATTGACTTAATACTATATATTGTATTTTATTGGTATAATATGCGCTAATTTATACTATATGTTGTATTGGAGAAATAATGCGCCGTTCGTTGATTGCGAAAATTAAAATCGCTCAAAAGGAGCTGGGCTTGGACGACAGTACCTATCGCGCGGTGTTGGAGCGCGTGACGGGTAAGCGGTCGTGTGCGGATATGGATGTTTCTGAACTTGAGTCTGTTGTCGCTGATATGCGGTCGCACGGATTTAAGCCTAAAACTAAAGGTAACCCACACGGTAAACCACATCTGCGTCGGACATCATCAGCGGCGATGTTGGACAAAGTCGAAGCCCTGCTGACCGTCGGCGGCAAACATTGGAACTATGCACACGCAATGGCGCGGCGGATGTTTGGTAAGGATAAGGTCGAATATTTAGACGATACGCAGCTACATAAACTGGTTGCTGCATTGCAGATTGCAGAAAACAGGAAACGGGGAAAGTAGAAGATGGGGTTCGAAAAAGTTGAACATTTATTGCCGGACACGGTATTGGAAATTGTAGATGTCATCGGATTGGCTGCAACCGAGCAGCTGGTCAAGGCGATTGGCGGGGCGCGGTTTAAATTTGGTAAGGGCAAGGTGGACACCGAGCGTTTGGCAATTTTGGTCGAAGCCATCGGCGAAGTGAAAACGCATGAGCTGTTGCGGGTATATGGTGGCGAGGAATTGTATGTACCACGGTGCGGCAAGGCGTTAATACAGTTGAGAAACCATAGGTTTTATCAGGAGTTTATCAAATTGCGCGATGTTAATAAGGAGAGCGGGCTTATGGCGATGACGAAGCTATGCCCTAAATACGGTATCTCTTCGCGCACGGGATATACGATTATTAATGAGATGAGCCGACCTGCGGCACAGCAGGCAGCTTTATTTTAGGCAGTGATGTGTGACCAGGCTTTGGCCGTCTGTATTCAGACGGTCTTTTTTTTGGTTTGGAGGGGGTGAAACATCTACCGTTCGGGACGATGGGTTAAAGACGGTTTAATGGGGTTTAAAAACTATCTATTTGAGGTATTTATGGCCCCGCAAAAAGAACTCCCTTGGATTGCCGAAGCGCGAAAGTATATCGGTCTGACAGAAATCCCCGGTAAAAACCACAATCCGACCATTTTGAATTGGCTTCACGGGCTGAAAGCTTGGTGGAAAGACGATGAAACGCCGTGGTGTGGCGTATTCGCAGCCCATTGTCTGCGAGCCGGTAACCGAGATATCCCGAAGGATTGGATGCGCGCCAAAGAATATGCTTTTTGCGGTAAACGCCTTACCAAGCCTGCTTACGGCTGTTTGGTCGTGTTTACGCGCCAAGGCGGCGGTCATGTTGGTTTTGTTGTCGGTAAGGACAAGGTGGGTAATCTGCTGGTTTTGGGCGGCAATCAAGGCAACCGCGTCAGCATCGCGGCATTTCCGACGTCCCGCGTGGCTGCGTATGTATGGCCGTCTGTCGGCGGTGCGCCTCTTGCCCCCGCTCCGGAGCGTTACAACCTGCCATTGGGCGGTGCGGCACTGAGCAGGAGCGAGGCATGAAAAAGTCTTTGATTGCTCTGGCATTGGCGGCATTGAAACCGCAGGTGCCTGAATTTGAGATTAAACCTGCCCGCGTGGGCAATCTGAAACAACATCCGAGCCTGCGCTTGGGTAAATCAGGTGTGGCAGCCGCCAAACGTGCGGCGCGTAAACGCAAGGCGAGAAAGTAAGAAATATGATTGACGGTTGGGATGGTTATTAAGATGCGTATTTTTGACATTTTTAAAAACCCTGCGACAGGCAATGTGTCGCACTCGAAGCTGTGGGCAAATGTTGCCTGCGCGGCTGGGACGTTTAAATTTGTGATGTTGCCCGATCCGTCGGCGGAGATTTGGGCGGTGTATTTGGGAATTGTCGGCGGCTATGCGGTGGCGCGTTCGTTTGTCAGCGTCAAACGTCAGGAGGTCGAGAATGAATCTCGTGAAACTGCTGGCGAATAACTGGCAACCGATTGCCATCATCGCGCTTGTCGGCACGGGCTTGGCTGTGTCGCACCATCAAGGCTACAAGTCGGCGTTTGCGAAGCAGCAATCCGTCATCGACAAGATGGAGCACGAAAAGGATCAGGCCTTGCGTCTGTCGGCACAAAACTACGCACGCGAGCTGGAACAAGCCCGCGCGGAAGCAAAGCAATCTGAAGCCAAGGCGCACGCCGTCGGTGTGAAATTGGCACAAAAGCAGGCGGAAGTCAGTCGTCTGAAAACGGAAAATAAAAAGGAAATCGAAAATGTCCTTACTCAAGACCGTAAAAATGCAAGCGGTAATTGTATTGACGGCTTTGGCCATCACGGCCTGCAGCTCTACAAGCACGCCCTCGGCTACGGAAATTAAGGTTGTCGAAAAGGCGGTCATGCCGACGCCGCCTGCTGCACTGATGGTCGCGCCGGTACGCCCGAGCCCACCAAAGGACGGCAAGACGGCAACGCTGCTCGAACATGCTGCCGAGTTTGGCGGCTATGTTTCGGAGCTGGAAAACCAAAATCAGGCTTGGCGCGATTGGGTAAACAGTCAACTCAAAATTGACAGTCCGTCGGAGGTCACAAAATGACCTATCAAGAGTTGGTACAGCGCGTGATTGCCTGTCGCCATGCGGATTTGGAGTTGGGTTTGAGCCGCGCAAGAGAGCAAAAGCCGTTTGTCGAACATGTGTCCTCGTTGTTGGATAAGGCGGGAATTGAGTACGCCGTGCGTATGGATAAGGATTTTCAGACGACCTTTTGTGTGGAATTTGACGGCAACGCGGAGGCGGCTGTCTATTCTGCGGTGTCGCCTTATTACCTGATTTTTTCAGGGGGTGGCAAATTTGAAGTGGCAAGTCGCCATCCTGACGGCTACTCCATCCGTATCGTATTTGGCGATGTGCCGGTTTAAAGGGGTTTTAAATGGACTTTGAATTTGGTTTTAAAACCATTTGGCCGCTTTTGACGGCGGCATTTTGGTTTTGGGTCAACGGCATTTCGGGTCGTCTGAAAGAGGCGGACAAGCGCATCGACGACCTTAAAGAGGAGCTACACAATGTCAAGCTCTCTTATCACACCAAGCAGGATGCCAAGGCAGACAGCACTAATATTGCGGCGGCCTTGGAACGAATTGAAAACAAGTTAGAAAAAGTAAACGAAAAACTGGACAGGAAAGCGGACAAATCATGAGCGACCCGATTTTGGAAGCATTGGCGCGTATCGAAGCCAAGCAGGATGACCTGCTTGCCAATCAGGCGCGCATGGACGAGGAATTGCAGCAAATTAAGAAAGACTGCAAGAAATCTGCTGCGGTTTATGGCGGTCTCGGCGGCGTGATTGTAACGACCGGCTGGGAGCTGTTGCGAGCCAAGTTCGGGGGCTGATATGGCACACCCGAAAGAAACTCGCGAAAAGCTGCGCCGACTGTACGTCAGCGACGGGCAAACACTCGAAATCGCGGCGATGATGTGCGAAATCCCGACTGCGACCGCCCGTAGCTGGAAACGCGCCGCCAAAGAGACCGGCGACGATTGGGACAAAGTACGCGCCGCCTACACGCTGGCTGGCGGAGGCATCGAAGACTTGAGCCGATCGCTGCTGGCAGGTTTTTTGGTGCAGTA
>NZ_JBQCVL010000028.1:0-5586 GCF_051958425.1 Neisseria sp. P0013.S005
GAACCGACAGGCATGTAAAAAGCCCCCGACATCAGTCGGGGGCTTCGGAATGGGTGTTTGGCGGTGACCTACTTTCACATGGAAGAACCACACTATCATCGGCGCTGAGTCGTTTCACGGTCCTGTTCGGGATGGGAAGGCGTGGGACCAACTCGCTATGGCCGCCAAACTTAAACTGTTACAAATCGGTAAAGCCTTAATCAATTATTTAGTGATGACTAAATCAGTCAGTAAGCTTTTATATTTGAAGTTCTTCAAATGATAGAGTCAAGCCTCACGAGCAATTAGTATGGGTTAGCTTCACACGTTACCGCGCTTCCACACCCCACCTATCAACGTCCTGGTCTCGAACGACTCTTTAGTGCAGTTAAACCGCAAGGGAAGTCTCATCTTCAGGCGAGTTTCGCGCTTAGATGCTTTCAGCGCTTATCTCTTCCGAACTTAGCTACCCGGCGATGCCACTGGCGTGACAACCGGTACACCAGAGGTTCGTCCACTCCGGTCCTCTCGTACTAGGAGCAGCCCCCGTCAAACTTCCAACGCCCACTGCAGATAGGGACCAAACTGTCTCACGACGTTTTAAACCCAGCTCACGTACCACTTTAAATGGCGAACAGCCATACCCTTGGGACCGACTACAGCCCCAGGATGTGATGAGCCGACATCGAGGTGCCAAACTCCGCCGTCGATATGAACTCTTGGGCGGAATCAGCCTGTTATCCCCGGAGTACCTTTTATCCGTTGAGCGATGGCCCTTCCATACAGAACCACCGGATCACTATGTCCTGCTTTCGCACCTGCTCGACTTGTCGGTCTCGCAGTTAAGCTACCTTTTGCCATTGCACTATCAGTCCGATTTCCGACCGGACCTAGGTAACCTTCGAACTCCTCCGTTACTCTTTGGGAGGAGACCGCCCCAGTCAAACTGCCTACCATGCACGGTCCCCGACCCGGATTACGGGTCTGGGTTAGAACCTCAAAGACACCAGGGTGGTATTTCAAGGACGGCTCCACAGAGACTGGCGTCTCTGCTTCAAAGCCTCCCACCTATCCTACACAAGTGACTTCAAAGTCCAATGCAAAGCTACAGTAAAGGTTCACGGGGTCTTTCCGTCTAGCAGCGGGTAGATTGCATCTTCACAACCACTTCAACTTCGCTGAGTCTCAGGAGGAGACAGTGTGGCCATCGTTACGCCATTCGTGCGGGTCGGAACTTACCCGACAAGGAATTTCGCTACCTTAGGACCGTTATAGTTACGGCCGCCGTTTACTGGGGCTTCGATCCGATGCTTGCACATCTTCAATTAACCTTCCAGCACCGGGCAGGCGTCACACCCTATACGTCCACTTTCGTGTTAGCAGAGTGCTGTGTTTTTAATAAACAGTCGCAGCCACCTATTCTCTGCGACCCTCCAGGGCTTACGGAGCAAGTCCTTAACCTTAGAGGGCATACCTTCTCCCGAAGTTACGGTATCAATTTGCCGAGTTCCTTCTCCTGAGTTCTCTCAAGCGCCTTAGAATTCTCATCCTGCCCACCTGTGTCGGTTTGCGGTACGGTTCAATTCAAACTGAAGCTTAGTGGCTTTTCCTGGAAGCGTGGTATCGGTTACTTCATGTCCGTAGACACTCGTCATCACTTCTCGGTGTTAAGAAGACCCGGATTTGCCTAAGTCTTCCACCTACCGGCTTAAACAAGCTATTCCAACAGCTTGCTAACCTAACCTTCTCCGTCCCCACATCGCATTTGAATCAAGTACAGGAATATTAACCTGTTTCCCATCGACTACGCATTTCTGCCTCGCCTTAGGGGCCGACTCACCCTACGCCGATGAACGTTGCGTAGGAAACCTTGGGCTTTCGGCGAGCGGGCTTTTCACCCGCTTTATCGCTACTCATGTCAACATTCGCACTTCTGATACCTCCAGCACACTTTACAATGCACCTTCATCGGCCTACAGAACGCTCCCCTACCATGCCAGTAAACTGGCATCCGCAGCTTCGGTTATAGATTTGAGCCCCGTTACATCTTCCGCGCAGGACGACTCGACCAGTGAGCTATTACGCTTTCTTTAAATGATGGCTGCTTCTAAGCCAACATCCTGGCTGTCTGGGCCTTCCCACTTCGTTTACCACTTAATCTATCATTTGGGACCTTAGCTGGCGGTCTGGGTTGTTTCCCTCTTGACAACGGACGTTAGCACCCGCTGTCTGTCTCCCGAGGAACCACTTGATGGTATTCTTAGTTTGCCATGGGTTGGTAAGTTGCAATAACCCCCTAGCCATAACAGTGCTTTACCCCCATCAGTGTCTTGCTCGAGGCACTACCTAAATAGTTTTCGGGGAGAACCAGCTATCTCCGAGTTTGTTTAGCCTTTCACCCCTATCCACAGCTCATCCCCGCATTTTGCAACATGCGTGGGTTCGGTCCTCCAGTACCTGTTACGGCACCTTCAACCTGGCCATGGATAGATCACTCGGTTTCGGGTCTACACCCAGCAACTGTTCGCCCTATTAAGACTCGGTTTCCCTACGCCTCCCCTATTCGGTTAAGCTCGCTACTGAATGTAAGTCGTTGACCCATTATACAAAAGGTACGCAGTCACACCACAAGGGTGCTCCCACTGTTTGTATGCATCAGGTTTCAGGTTCTATTTCACTCCCCTCCCGGGGTTCTTTTCGCCTTTCCCTCACGGTACTGGTTCACTATCGGTCGATGATGAGTATTTAGCCTTGGAGGATGGTCCCCCCATATTCAGACAGGATTTCACGTGTCCCGCCCTACTTTTCGTACGCTTAGTACCACTGTTGAGATTTCGAATACGGGACTATCACCCACTATGGTCAAGCTTCCCAGCTTGTTCTTCTATCTCGACAGTTATTACGTACAGGCTCCTCCGCGTTCGCTCGCCACTACTTGCGGAATCTCGGTTGATTTCTTTTCCTCCGGGTACTTAGATGGTTCAGTTCTCCGGGTTCGCCTCGCTTATCCTATGTATTCAGATAAGGATACCTCCTAAGAGGTGGGTTTCCCCATTCGGACATCGCGGGATCATAGCTTTATTGCCAGCTCCCCCGCGCTTTTCGCAGGCTTACACGTCCTTCGTCGCCTATCATCGCCAAGGCATCCACCTGATGCACTTATTCACTTGACTCTATCATTTCAAGAACCTCTTTGACTTCGTTTACCTACCCGTTGACTAGGGAAGCAAACTTGAAATTCCTACTTTGATAAAGCTTACTGCTTTGTTGTGTCTTAATCCTGCCTTTTGTGTTTCAGGATTAAGTCGATACAATCATCACCCAAATACTGTGTTTGTTTTCTTTTCTCTTGCGAGAGATTTTTTATCCTTTGCAAAGAACAAAAAATCAAAACAAACTCATTGTCTTTGTTTGTTGATTTCGGCTTTCCAATTTGTTAAAGATCGATGCGTCGATATTCCACTTCGCAAATCAAAATAAGCTGCTAAGTATAGCAGGCTTCCTTTGATTTGTAAAGTTCTTGGTGGAGGCAAACGGGATCGAACCGATGACCCCCTGCTTGCAAAGCAGGTGCTCTACCAACTGAGCTATGCCCCCGTTCTTGGTGGGTCTGGGAGGACTTGAACCTCCGACCCCACGCTTATCAAGCGTGTGCTCTAACCAGCTGAGCTACAAACCCGGATTCTCTTCTTAAGCGAATCTTGTCTTCACTCAAGCTTTTCTCTTCCGCATCTTTTACAGTTTACCGATAAGTGTGAATGCATCAGACCTCTTCTTTCTCTAGAAAGGAGGTGATCCAGCCGCAGGTTCCCCTACGGCTACCTTGTTACGACTTCACCCCAGTCATGAAGCATACCGTGGTAAGCGGGCTCCTTGCGGTTACCCTACCTACTTCTGGTATCCCCCACTCCCATGGTGTGACGGGCGGTGTGTACAAGACCCGGGAACGTATTCACCGCAGTATGCTGACCTGCGATTACTAGCGATTCCGACTTCATGCACTCGAGTTGCAGAGTGCAATCCGGACTACGATCGGTTTTGTGAGATTGGCTCCACCTCGCGGCTTGGCTACCCTCTGTACCGACCATTGTATGACGTGTGAAGCCCTGGTCATAAGGGCCATGAGGACTTGACGTCATCCCCACCTTCCTCCGGCTTGTCACCGGCAGTCTCATTAGAGTGCCCAACTAAATGATGGCAACTAATGACAAGGGTTGCGCTCGTTGCGGGACTTAACCCAACATCTCACGACACGAGCTGACGACAGCCATGCAGCACCTGTGTTACGGCTCCCGAAGGCACTCCTCCGTCTCTGGAGGATTCCGTACATGTCAAGACCAGGTAAGGTTCTTCGCGTTGCATCGAATTAATCCACATCATCCACCGCTTGTGCGGGTCCCCGTCAATTCCTTTGAGTTTTAATCTTGCGACCGTACTCCCCAGGCGGTCAATTTCACGCGTTAGCTACGCTACTAAGCAATCAAGTTGCCCAACAGCTAATTGACATCGTTTAGGGCGTGGACTACCAGGGTATCTAATCCTGTTTGCTACCCACGCTTTCGAGCATGAACGTCAGTGTTATCCCAGGAGGCTGCCTTCGCCATCGGTATTCCTCCACATCTCTACGCATTTCACTGCTACACGTGGAATTCTACCTCCCTCTGACACACTCTAGTCACCCAGTTCAGAACGCAGTTCCCAGGTTGAGCCCGGGGATTTCACATCCTGCTTAAGTAACCGTCTGCGCTCGCTTTACGCCCAGTAATTCCGATTAACGCTCGCACCCTACGTATTACCGCGGCTGCTGGCACGTAGTTAGCCGGTGCTTATTCTTCAGGTACCGTCATCAGACAGGGGTATTAACCCTGTCCTTTTCTTCCCTGACAAAAGTCCTTTACAACCCGAAGGCCTTCTTCAGACACGCGGCATGGCTGGATCAGGCTTGCGCCCATTGTCCAAAATTCCCCACTGCTGCCTCCCGTAGGAGTCTGGGCCGTGTCTCAGTCCCAGTGTGGCGGATCATCCTCTCAGACCCGCTACTGATCGTCGCCTTGGTAGGCCTTTACCCCACCAACTAGCTAATCAGATATCGGCCGCTCAAATAACGCAAGGCCCGAAGGTCCCCTGCTTTCCTCCTCAGAGAATATGCGGTATTAGCTAATCTTTCGATTAGTTATCCCCCATTACTCGGTACGTTCCGATATGTTACTCACCCGTTCGCCACTCGCCACCCAAGAAGCAAGCTTCTCTGTGCTGCCGTCCGACTTGCATGTGTAAAGCATGCCGCCAGCGTTCAATCTGAGCCAGGATCAAACTCTTATGTTCAATCTCTAACTTATAACTTCTGGTCTGCTTCAAAGAAACTGACAGGACAATGTCTAAAACATCATCTTGTCTGTCTTTCAAACAGTGTGAGGCCTAATGCACTCACACTTATCGGTAATCTGTTTTTTAAAGAGCGAATCGAATTATACAGTACATTTAGCAAATGTCAACTAAAATTATCGAAAATTTCAACCAACTGTGTTATACTGTCTGCTTCGTTTTCTTCACCGCGTCAGCAGCGAAGAACCGAACTATACACCTCACAACAAAACCAGTCAACAC
>NZ_JBQCVL010000029.1:0-5071 GCF_051958425.1 Neisseria sp. P0013.S005
CATACAGAACCCAGCTTACACAGAGCGCCTGAAAAGGCTTTTATGAGTGTCCAAGATTTGGGGGCCAGTTCAATGTTTTTCAGACGGCCTTATATTGGACACGAAACCAAATACATACCAAGGAATCATTCTATGACTGCCAAATCATGGCATATCGAGGAAGGCAAGCCTTATCCCATGGGCGCGACCCTGACAAGTAAGGGTGCGAATTTCACCTTGTTTTCCATCAATGCCGAAAAGGTAGAATTGTGTCTGTTTGATAAAGATAAAGAAACCCGTTTGGAGATGCCTTCGCGGCGCGGTTCGGTATTTTACGGATTCGTGCCGGACGTTAAGGCAGGGCAGCGATACGGTTTTCGTGTGTATGGACGTGAAAACGCAGAATACGGCTCATGTTTTAATCCCAACAAATTACTGATTGACCCGTATTCCAAAAAAATTGACGGCAAACCAAGCTACCGTACCGCCGAAGAAATGGCATGGTTCAGGCCGGAAGATGAACGCGACAATGCCGCCGTTGCACCGAAAAGCGTCGTGATCGGACGCAGCCGATTTAATTGGGCCAAAGATTGCCGTCCGGAGATACCGTGGGGCAAAACCGTTATTTATGAAGCCCATGTCAAAGGGTTTACCAAGCAGTTCCCCGATTTGAAGTACGCAGGCACTTATAAAGCCTTGAGTGATAAACGAGTTTTGGCCTATTTGCAAGAGTTGGGGGTGACGACGGTCGAGCTGCTGCCGATTCATTATCATCTGGATGAATACCATCTTCAGCAGATGGGTTTGAGCAATTATTGGGGCTACAACACTTATTCCCATTTTACCGTTGAGCCGTCTTATGCCGACAATCCCGAGCGTGCGGCGGCGGAGTTTAAACAGGCGGTCAAAGCCCTGCATCAAGCGGGTTTGGAAGTGATTTTGGATGTCGTGTACAACCACACGGCAGAGCAGGACGACAAAGGCCCGATGCTGTGTCAGCGCGGTATCGATAACACTTTATGGTATTGGCACACCTCTTACGGCAGCTATGAGAACTGGTCAGGTTGTGGCAATACGCTCAATATTGTCCGTCGCGATGTTACCCGTTGGGCGGCAGACAGCCTGCGCTTTTGGGCCGAAGAGTTTCATGTTGACGGCTTCAGTTTCGACTTGGGAACCGTATTGGGACGCGAGCCCGATTTCCAATCGTATGGCCGTTTTTTCCAAGTCTTGTATCAAGATCCGATTTTGGCCGGTTTGAAGCTGATTGTCGAAGCATGGGACATTGGCGAAGGCGGCTATCACTTGGGCAATTTCCCGCAACCTTTTGCTGAATGGAACGGCCGTTTCCGTGATGATATGCGCGCGTTTTGGTCTTGGGAAAGCGGTAATTTGGGCGTATTTGCCGAACGCTTGGCCGGGTCGTCCGATATTTTCAACCACAGCGGCCGCCGACCGTCTGCCAGCATCAACTTCATTACTGCACACGACGGCTTCACTCTGCGCGATTTGGTCAGCTACAACGAAAAACACAACGAAGCCAACGGTGAAAACAACCGCGACGGGCATAATGAAAACATCAGCTACAACCACGGCGTAGAAGGTGAAACCGATGATGAAGAGGTTTTGCTCAACCGCGAATACACTTCCAAAGCGTTGCTTGCCTCCTTATTTTTATCCAACGGTACGCCCATGCTTTTGGCAGGCGATGAGTTCGGCAACAGTCAGCAAGGCAACAACAACAGCTACTGCCAAGATAATCTGATTACATGGTTGGATTGGCAAAATGAGTCCCATGTGTTGCAAAATTACACTCAAGAGCTGATACGCGTCCGCAGTCAAATCAAGCTGCTGACAGATGATTGCTGGTGGGAAAAAGAGCGTGTGCAATGGCTCAATGCCGATAGCAGACCGATGACCGAATATTGTTGGCACAATAGGGGCAGTAAGGCGATTCAGATTGTTTTGGATGACGAGTGGCTACTGTTGGTAAATGCCAAACGTAGTCGTCAGTTATTTAACCTGCCTCAAGGTAATTGGGAAATTTCTTCGTACCATCAGAGAAATTAAATTACGAAGAATCAGGGAAATGTGTTGTTGAACATATGGGGATTTGGATTTTACATAAAACAAATTAAATGAGAATTAAACTATTGTTTGATTAATCCTTTGATATTTTGTTGGTATTTGTTCATTTTTGGCTTCGTGGTATAAATGGAAAATGCCGATGATATGATTAATGGTTTAATCGTTAATCAAATGTTTTATAAAGAAAAAATATCCTTTTTTAAAACCTTTCCGCTATAATTCCCTTATTGTGTAACAAACCTACGCGTCATTCCTTTCAGACGGCCTGTTGCCGTTGTCAGGCCGTCTGAAAACCGAGTTTTGTTGTTTTTAATAAAACCATCAGGCGCGTTGTCCAGTGCCTCACGCTAGAGAAAGGCTTCCATGGCTAAGAAAAAACTCCCCATCTCCGGTTACGATTATGTAATGCCTAAACCGGACGCCGAAACCATCCGTAAATCCATCGTTTACAAGCTGATTTTTATCTTGGGTGTAGATCCGAAGGAGGCAACTTCACATTAATGGCTCAACGCCGCCATGCTTGCCGCGCGTGACCTGATTGCGGAAGATTTCCTCAAAACACGCCGCGCCCACATCGACAACGGCAAACGCATGGTTTATTACCTGTCTATGGAGTTCCTGCTCGGCCGTTCGTTTGTCAACGCGCTGATTAACGAAGGTGTTTACGTCGAATTTGAAGAAGCTTTCAAACAACTGGGCAAAGAATTTGCCGATGTCTGCGAACAAGAAGAAGATCCGGGTTTGGGTAACGGCGGTTTGGGCCGTCTGGCCGCCTGCTTCCTCGACTCTTTGGCAACCCTGCGCATTCCTGCTATGGGCTACGGCATCGTTACCAATACGGTATGTTCAAACAAGAAATCGTGGATGGCCAACAAGTTGAAAAACCCGATTTGTGGCTCGACCAAGATTTGGCATGGCAGTTTGCCCGTCCGAACAAACAATATTCCGTCCGTTTCGGCGGTCAAGTGTTGAACTTGGGCGATAAAAAAGAATGGCAACCGAGCGAAGAAATTTCCGCTTGGGCATACGATGAAATCATCCCCGGCTACGGCGGAGACGTCGCCAACCCGTTACGCCTGTGGACGGCTCACGCCGGTAACCGCTTCGACTTGGCGGACTTCAACCGCGGCGATTACGCATCCGCCGTCCGTGCGCAAAATAGCGATGAAAACATCTCACGCGTCCTCTATCCGAACGACTCTACCGAATCCGGCCGCGAATTGCGCTTGAAACAAGAATACTTCTTGGTTTCCGCTTCCGTTCAAGACATCGTCGCCCGTCACAAATGCCGTTTCCCAAGCATCCGCACTTTGGCGGACGAAGTCGCCATCCACTTGAATGACACCCATCCGGTGCTCGCCATTCCAGAATTGATGCGCATCCTGATTGATGAAGAAGGCATTGCGTGGACCGAAGCATGGAATATGTGCTGCAAGATTTTCTCTTACAACAACCACACATTGATGAGCGAAGCCTTGGAAACTTGGCCGGTCGATTTGATGGGCCGCCTGCTGCCGCGCCATTTGGACATCATCTTTGAAATCAACGCCTACTTCCTGAACGCCCTGCGCGCCATCGGCAACTTCGACGACGACTTCGTCCGCCGCGTGTCCATCATCGATGAGAACAACGGCCGCCGCGTCCGCATGGCATGGTTGGCGGTCATCGGTTCGCACAAAGTCAACGGCGTGGCGAAAATCCACTCCGACCTGATGACCACTTCCATCTTCGCCGACTTTGCCAAAGTGTTCCCCGAACGCTTTACCAACGTAACCAACGGCGTGACCCCACGACGCTGGATTAACATCGCCAATCCGGGCTTGACCAATTTCTTGGACAAACATCTGGGCGACGAAGACTGGCGTCTGCATTTGGACAACCTGACCAAGCTCAACGATAAAGTGGACGATGCCTCCGTACAGGCAGAATTCGGTGAAGTGAAAAAAGCCACCAAAGAGCGCCTTGCCAAATACATCGAAACCGAGCTGGGCATTAAAGTTAATACCGATGCACTTTTCGACATCCAAATCAAACGTATCCACGAGTACAAACGTCAAGCATTGAACGTGATGCACATCGTCGACCGCTACAACAAAATCTTGGAAAACCCGGATTTCGATTGGCAGCCGCGTGTGTTCATCTTTGCCGGTAAAGCCGCATCCGCCTATTACATGGCGAAGAAAATCATCCGTCTGATTAACGACGTTGCCAAAATCATCAACAACGACCCTCGTATCCGCGACCTGATTAAAGTCGTTTACATCCCGAACTACAGCGTCAGCCTTGCACAAATCATCATTCCTGCCGCCGATTTGTACGAACAAATCTCACTGGCAGGTACGGAAGTCCGGTACCAGTAACATGAAATTTGCCCTCAACGGCGCAATCTGTATGGGTACGCTGGACGGCGCGAACGTTGAGATTTTGGAAAAAGTCGGTGCGGACAACTGCTATATCTTCGGTAACACCGTAGAACAAGTCGAAGAAATCCGCCACAACGGTTACGACCCGTTGGGCTATATCGAGCGAGACAGCGGCCTGCGCCGCGTCGTCAATCAAATCAGCCAAGGCACTTTCTCTCCGGAAGAGCCAAACCGCTACAACGACGTGTTGCAACCATACGGCGACTTCTATCAGCTGATGGCGGATTTCCGCAGCTACATTGACACGCAATACAAAGCGGACGAACACTACCGCAACGTATCCGCATGGCGCAAATCAGCCTTGATCAACATCGCTAACATGGGCTTCTTCTCATCCGACCGCTCCATTGCCGACTACTGCCGCGATATTTGGTACATCAAACCATTGAGCGAAAAAGAATTGCCCAGCAAAAATTAAACGTTGAGCAGATAGCGAAAGCTGATACATCGGGAAGGTGTATCGGCTTTTTTATATTCGCTGTTTTTGAATTGAATAACAAATTTAAAAGGCCGAGACCTTTGCAAAATTCCCCAAAATCCCCTAAATTCCCACCAAGACATTTAGGGGATTTCTCATGAGC
>NZ_JBQCVL010000030.1:0-4865 GCF_051958425.1 Neisseria sp. P0013.S005
TACTGCACCAAAAAACCTGCCAGCAGCGATCGGCTCAAGTCTTCGATGCCTCCGCCAGCCAGCGTGTAGGCGGCGCGCATCTTATCCCAGTCGTCGCCTTTTTCCTTATCCGCACGTTTCCACGCACGCGCAGTGGCCTGTGGGATTTCGCACATCAAGGCCGCCGTTTCCAAAGTTTGCTCGCCGCTCACATAGAGCCGGCGTAACTTTTCACGGATTTCTTGCGGGTGAGCCATAATTACAGTCCCATTTTCGCTTTAAGCAATTCCCAGCCGACCGTAATCACGCCGCCGCCCAGTGCGCCGAATGTAATGGCCGTGCGTTTCGTGTCTTGGCGGATTTGTGCAATTTCCGCCTGCATTTCCTTCTGATTTTTCAGAGTTTGATCAGTTTTGTTTTCAATACGCGCCAAGGCTTCCAAAATCGGGTCTTTCATGATTTGTCCGCTTTTCTGTCTAATTTTTCATTCATTTTTTCAAGTTTGTTTTCGATGCGCTCCAAAGACGCCGCGATATTTTTGCGGTCGGCTTGGGCGTCCTGTTTGGTGTGATAGGAGAGTTTGACCGCGTGCAGCTCCTCCTTCAGGTCGTCAATCCGCTTATCCGCCTCTTTCAGACGGCCTGAAATACTGTTGACCCAAAACCAAAACGCGGCAGTCGCAATCGGCCACAGGGTTTTAAAACCAAATTCGAAGTCCATTTAAAACCCCTTTAAACCGGCACATCGCCGAATACGATACGCACCGCATAGCCTTCGGGATTTCGGCTCGCCGCCTCGATCTTTTGGCCGTCAAAAAAGACTGAATAATACTTTTGCAAAATACCAATCACATCAGCAGGGGCGGTCGCGGAAAACTCCACACAAAAGGTCGTCTGAAAATCCTTATCCATACGCACTGCGTACTCAATGCCGGCCTTATCCAACAGGTCGGAAACATGGATGACAAACGGCTCTTGTTCGCGTGCGCGGCTCAATCCCAGCTCTAAATCCGCATGGCGGCAGGCGACCGTGCGTTGTACCAACTCACGATAAGTCGTCATCGTGCGCCCTCCGAACCGTCAACTGCCACTTGACTGTTGACCCAGTCGCGCCAAGCCTGATTTTGGTTTTCCAGCTCCGAAACATAGCCGCCAAACTCAGCGGCGTGTTCGAGCAGCGTTGCCGTCTTGCCGTCTTTCGGCGCATGCGGGCGCACCGGCGCAACCATCAACGCAGCGGGCGGTGTCGGCATGACCGCCTTTTCGACAACCTTAATTCCCGTAGCCGAGGGCGCGCTTGTAGAGCTGCAGGCCGTGAGAGCCAAAGCCGTCAATACAATTACCGCTTGCATTTTTACGGTCTTGAGTAAGGACATTTTCGATTTCCTTTTTATTTTCCGTTTTCAGGTGACTGACTTCCGCCTGCTTTTGTGCCAATTTCACACCGACGGCGTGCGCCTTGGCTTCAGATTGTTTTGCTTCCGCGCGTGCCTGTTCCAGCTCGCGCGCATAGTTTTGAGCCGACAACAGCAGGGCTTGCGCTTTGTCTTTTTCCATCTTGTCGATGACCGCTTGCTGCTTCGTAAAAGCCGACTTGTAGCCTTGATGGTGCGACACAGCCAAGCCCGTGCCGACAAGCGCGATGATGGCAATCGGTTGCCAGTTATTCGCCAGCAGTTTCACGAGATTCATTCTCAACCTCCTGACGTTTGACGCTGACAAACGAACGCGCCACCGCATAGCCGCCGACAATTCCCAAATACACCGCCCAAATCTCCGCCGACGGATCGGGCAACATCACAAATTTAAACGTCCCAGCCGCGCAGGCAACATTTGCCCACAGCTTCGAGTGCGACACATTGCCTGTCGCAGGGTTTTTAAAAATATCCAAAATACGCATTGCTATTCCACACTTTTGGTTTGCAGGTGCCGTTTCAGCATTTCCCGATAATTGGCCAGTTCGCCCTCCGCAAATTCAAACGCAGGTTTGCGCGACCATTGCTCAATCATCTTTTCGTAAAACTCAACCTGTCCCATGATTAACGACGATTCTTGCGTTTACGCGCCGCGCGTTTGGCAGCCGCCACGCCCGACTTACCCATGCGCATAGACGGATGTTGTTTCAAATAGCCAATACTGGCAGGCTTAATCTCAAATTCAGGCATCGGCGGTTTCAACACAGACAGAGCCAAAGCAATCAAAGACTTTTTCATACCTTCGCCGCTCCCAATTCCACCGCAATCGCGTCTGCAATCACGCGGCAGATGCCCCATTTAGTAGCCTTAAACAAAGCCAAATCAGTGTCGTTACTGATAAAAAACGGCTCAAACACAATGCCGCCGGCCTGCGCATAAGCCAGGCGCGAATGCTGGCCCGCATTGTCGGGTTTAAAGCCGTCTTCGCCGCGCAGTTTCCAGCCGGTCGCCTTCGCAACAGCCTTGCTCAACACCTGACACCAGCGTTTGTTTTTCGGCGTACTCAAAGCCTCAATGCCAGTGGCCGTTTTCGCGGCCGCCGCGTTGGTATGGAACTCAATCGCCACATCCGAGCCGCGAATCAGCTTAACCGCTTCACGCAGCGGCATATTGCCTTTGCCTTCGCCGTCGGTGCGTACGGTCAGGCCGTAATCGTTACGCAAGATTGAAGCCACAATATTGCGCATATCCTGCGCCAAGTCCGCCTCACGGTCGCTTCCGTTGACCGCGCCCGGGTCGGTGTTGCTGTGGCCTGCGGTTAAAGTTACAGTTTTGCCCATTAGCATCTCCAAGTTAAATCACGATTTATTTTCAAAACCTTATTTAACCTTTTCAGACGGCATAAGACGGTCGGCACAAATGCACTTACTATCCCGCAAACAAAAAAAGCCCCGCATAAAGCAGGGCAAAGGTCCACTCACAAGAAACACACAACACAATCAAGCTGCAAATAAATCCGTCTGCGCTCTTGCCGCCGCCTCGCGGTCGGCCTCTTTCAAAATGTAACGGATATTTCGCGTAGAAAGCCGATGAGCCAACACCAGCTCGCGCACAATAACCAAATCGCTCAAACCTTCCGCGCTCATCGCATCATACTGGCGGCGGATAAATCGGTTGCGAAGTTCGCGCATTGCATCCCAGCAACGCGGAATCGCCAAGAAAGGCTGACCGGCATATGCTCGCTCTAATCGTCCCGCAGCATCTTCGCCGATGTCCTCGACCAGTTGCGCGTGTAAGATTCGGCTTTGGCGCGTATTGCGGCGGCGGTTGGATATCGGATAATTCGTTCCGCCCCATACCTTGACCATGTGAAATGTCGCCTCCAGCCCGATGACCGTAATCATCGCCACCACGCTCTGCGGCAGAAGATGTTTCACATCCTCAAAATCCTGCTCCGTCATCTCCCAACTTACGCTCATTCCTATGCCTCCTTTTTCTTACGGTTCGCCGCAATCTGCAACGCCGCCACCAACTTGTGCATATTGCCGTCTGACAACCATTCCACACGGTCAACCTTAAACATCTTTTTCGCCGTACCGTGCGCATAATTCCAAGTCCAGCCGTTATCCAGCAGCAGGGCTTCGATTTTCCGCATCATCGGATCGGCAGAGCTTCGGCGGTTCGGGCGACGGCCTGCCGTTTTCTTCGGCGCAAACCCATGCTGGCGCAAATCCTCTACTACGCGTTCCAGCTCGGGGATACTGCACTCGGTACACGACCGCTTGCCCGTTACGCGCTCCAACACTGCGCGATACGTCGCATCATCCAAACCCAGCTCCTTTTGAGCAATCTTAATTTTCGCAATCAACGCACGGCGCATTATCTCTCCAATACAACATATAGTATAAATTAGCGCATATTATACCAATAAAATACAATATATAGTATTAAGTCGATGTTTTTTGTGAAACTGATAGGCACAAAAAAGGCCGTCTGAATAATTCAGACAGCCAAAATTTCAAAACCTTAATTAACGGCCGCAAATACGTTTTGATTTACTAATACTGCCGTCTTGGCATACAAACTTATCTCCCGCACAATGCGACACACCGCCTTTTTTACCCGAACAAGGCTGACGGCCCTTAGCTTGTACAGTTAAAGGCACAGACACCAAAGCCAAAGTTACGCAGGCAATTAATAGTTTCTTCATGATTTATCCTCATATGATATAGTCAAAATGTTGTTTGATTATACGCAATATGACTACAAACAAAAAGGCCGCCTGAAACAGGTTTTAAACCCCATTTCAGACGGCCTTTAATCAAGCTTTAAAAATCCCGGCCTTTAGAATCCATCCCAACCCTCCATCATTCCTGCCAACCTCCCAGTAAATCCACCAACTCACCAAGAATCGCACTCAGTGCAGCCTCCATCAGTAGCTGTGTGGCATAAGCCATACTTTCCGCATCATCGCAGCTGCCTTCAGCTTCTTCCTGCACAACGTCCAGCCATTGGATACGTTTCAGTGTTAAATCCTGTGTCAGGATAAATGCCACGCGGTCATTCCATACCAAGCCAAGTTCGGTTACTTTCATGCCATTTTTGGCGTGTTGTACCACATCCTCGGCGGTAAGGTCTTTACGGCTGATTTTAACTTTGGGAGCAACATCGCCCACACCGACCAGGGTAACGTCAGAATCCAGCATGAACCGACCTTGAGCTTCGCCCTGCAACAGCCAATTGGTCATCAATGATGCCGGCGATTGACGGGTAACCGGATGTTGAGCAGGCAGCCCGCCAAGGGCTTCGCGCAACTTGGTCAACAGGTTTTCGGCCTTGCGGCGATTTGCCGTATCAACGAATAACCACTCGCCAGCAAATAAACCATAAGTGCGGCTGCTTTTGGTTAGGGCTCGGGTTAGCAGGTTGCTGGTTAGGTTTTCGCGCAGCTCGTTCTTTTCTTTGCGACCGA
>NZ_JBQCVL010000031.1:0-2874 GCF_051958425.1 Neisseria sp. P0013.S005
ACTGTCTGCTTCGTTTTCTTCACCGCGTCAGCAGCGAAGAACCGAACTATACACCTCACAACAAAACCAGTCAACACCCAATTTCAAAAAAATTAAAAATTTCTCACAACTATCTGTATTTAAATAATTTAAAATTTATTGAATTTTATCATTCAATAGATAAACCAGATACCCTAAGATAAATAGCCCTGTGGCTTTACTCTTAATTGCCACATTCAACACTCTACAACTCTATATTACTGGCGCTTTAGTCCCATCTACTCTTACAATCTCTACTTTCTCCAATAAAACAATCATAAATTCTAGAATAGCCCCTATTATGAGTAACGAAAAGATTCAACAAAAATTTGAACAAGCATATCACTCTTTTATCGAAGAGGAAAATTACGAGGAAGCGCTAAAACGTGCCGAGATTCTTTGCCTTCTCAACCCCCAATCTGCAGAATTTCATCATAAAGTTGCTTATGCCTATCTGAAGCAATTGAAATGGGAAAAAGCCATTGAGGCTGAAATGAAAACGCTAGAGCTGGATAGTACCTATATTCCTGCTTTGGATTTACTTGCACATGCTTATGGCGCTCTAGATAATTGGGAAAAAACCGGGTTTTACGGTCATCAGGCTTTGGTTCTAAAAGATAAAGCTATTCCAGACCTAGAACATGAAATCATTCCGATACCGGCTCCAAAAAACGGCAAACGGATTATCTCCTTTTCTTTATTTGGCAATAATTCCAAATATATTGAGCCTGCCGTCTTAAATACCCAGCTTGCACCTGTGCTTTTCCCCGGTTGGACATGTCGTTTTTATGTCGACGATTCTGTATCGGCTGAAGCTATTCAACGATTTAGAAATAACGGAGCAGAAGTAATTAAAGTTGGCGCTCCATTGGACAGCTGGCCGGGTACGATGTGGCGCTTTCTTGCCATTAATGATCCTGAGGTTGAATACGTTATTTTCCGTGATGCAGACTCTATTATTTGTTATCGTGATGCAGCGGCCGTATCCGAATGGATAAAAAGTGGCACCCTATTCCACACTATTCGCGACTCAGGCTCGCATACCGCCCTAATTCTTGCAGATATGTGGGGCGCTAAAGCGGGTGCAGTCCCAGATATGCAGGAAAAGATTCAGAACTTTGTCGACGAGGGCTACCCTTCCAGACATTTTGCCGACCAAGATTTTCTAGAAAAAGAATTGTGGGCCTATATCCGTCAGAATCTGTTCGCACATGACAGATTATTTGATTTCTGTAATGCACACGAAATTCCCGGCGAGTTTTACCCTAATTATCAAATCGCTTTCAGCGAAGGGGTTACCAGCTTTAACGCAACGACTGATTGTGAAGACGGCAGCCTGGCAAAATGGACGCTGTACTCCAGTGCTTCGCCTTTGGTCAATCCGGACTACTCGCTCAATGTTGTTCCTGAATTTAAAGTCTGCAGTTATGTGACTGAAGTAAAAAACGGAGCGGTTTCAGCATTTTTGCCGAAGAGATATGGTAATGCGATTAAAGCAAAACTGGCCAGAATCAACATCGAACAAATATAATTTGATTTGGTTCCTATATATCTCATTTAATGAACTCGTTATTTATGAGCAAACACATTCTCCTCGGCATTACCGGCGGTATTGCGGCGTATAAATCTTGTGAACTGGTCAGGCTGCTGAAAAAGCAAGGACATTCTGTATCAGTAGTGATGACGGATTCTGCGACAGAATTTGTCTCCCCACTGACTTTCCAAGCTTTAACTGGCAACCCTGTTTTATCGGATACCTATTCAGGTGCTTCCAATAATGGCATGGCGCACATCAATCTGACGCGTGAAGCTGACGCATTTCTTATTGCGCCAGCCACTGCCAATACGATTGCCAAAATTGCCAACGGATTAGCTGATAATCTACTGACCAACTTGGTGGCAGCTAGAAAATGTCCTTTGGCCGTTGCACCTGCAATGAATGTCGAAATGTGGAACAACCCTGCCAACCTGCGCAATATTGAGCAACTGGTTTCAGACGGCATTACCGTGTTTTACCCAAACAGTGGCGAACAGGCTTGCGGTGAAACAGGTACAGGTAGAATGGTCGAAGCGGTCGATCTGGCAGATTTGCTAGAAGATTTATGGACACCCAAGCTACTGAGCGGCAAAAAAGTTCTGATTACAGCCGGCGCAACGTTTGAAGCCATTGATCCTGTCCGCGGCATTACCAATATTTCCAGCGGACAAATGGGCATGGCTTTAGCGCGCGCGTGCCGTGCTGCCGGAGCGAAAGTCACGCTGATTTACGGTCAAATTCAGACGGCCTTGCCAGCAGGCTTGGCTCATTCCGAACAAGCTGTCAGCGCAGAAGCCATGTATCAGGCAGTTCACCGCCATATCCATGAACAGGATGTCTTTATTTCCGTTGCAGCCGTTGCAGACTATAAAGTAAAAAACAGCAGCAACGAGAAACTGAAGAAAAACGGTAATCAGCCCCCGGTTATCGAACTGACGGAAAATCCAGATATTCTCGCATCCGTTGCCGCCCTGCCTTCTCCACCATTCTGCGTTGGCTTTGCTGCCGAAAGCCATCAGGTTTTGGAATTTGCACGGGCAAAACGTTTGCGCAAAAACGTACCGATGCTGGTAGCCAACCAAGTTTCCGTTTCCATGGGTAAGCCAACCAATCAAATCACCATTATTGATGACCTTGCCGAAACTTCATTTCCGGAAACATCCAAACGCCAAGCAGCGGATGAAATCGTCAAACGCCTGGCTGAATTATTAGCTTAATCAAACAAAAGGCCGTCTGAAAGCTTTGAACTGCACCCCAAAAGTTGGACATCCCCCCCTCCAACTCACAAGGTGCAGTTTTTTTTATGAGCAAATATACAT
>NZ_JBQCVL010000032.1:0-1877 GCF_051958425.1 Neisseria sp. P0013.S005
GCGGTTCGGGTTGACGGGCGGCTTTGTATGGGGCCGGGAATGAAGACCTGGACAAATGGAGACTTTACATTGGGTAATAACTGAAAACGGCCGAATCCCTGTGCTTGGGTCTCAGTCCGTCTGAAAACTTGAAAGAAGCAGCCGTCTGTTAAATATGCGATAATGCGGAAGATTTCATGGGTGTGGTAGGAACATGGTTGTGATTGTCCGACGAGGATGATGTCGGGCAACGATGGAATCGGTTTGCTTGAAACGCCCGCCTGTTGCGGGCTTTTTTATGGGAAGGAATGGTCATGCCTAATCCGCTTTATCGGCAACATATTATTTCAATTTCAGATTTGACGACGGAGCAGCTCGAATTGCTGCTTCAGACGGCCTTGAAGTTGAAAAAGCAGCCTCGTGAAGATTTGCTTGAGGGTAAATTGATTGGATCGTGCTTTTTTGAACCGTCCACCCGTACGCGTTTGTCTTTTGAAACCGCGGTACAGCGTTTGGGTGGGAAAGTTATCGGTTTTTCTGATGGTGCGAATACCAGCGCGAAAAAGGGTGAAACGCTTGCAGATACTGCGAGGATTATTTCTAGCTATACGGATGCGATTATTCAGCGACACCCTAAAGACGGTGCGGCCCGTGTGGCGGCCGAGTTTTCGAGCGTACCTGTGATTAATGCCGGTGATGGTACCAACCAACATCCGAGCCAGACGCTTTTGGATTTGGTAACGATTTATGAAACACAAGGTAGCTTGAGCAATTTGAAAATTGCGATGGCCGGTGATTTGAAATATGGCCGTACGGTACACTCATTGTGTCAGGCATTGAAGCGTTGGGGTTGTGAGTTCGCATTTGTATCCCCTCCCAGCTTGGCGATGCCGGACTATATTACTGAAGAGTTGGAAGAGGCCGGTTGCCCTTACCAAGTTTTGTCTAGTTTGGAAGAAGCGGTCGAATGGGCGGATATTTTGTACATGACCCGAGTTCAGCGCGAACGTTTTGATGAGCAGGAATTTGCCAAAATTCAGGGTAAATTCAATCTTGATGCGTCGATGTTGGCGAATGCCAAACCCAATTTGCGCGTCTTGCATCCTTTACCGAGGGTAGATGAAATTCATCCGGATGTGGATAAAACACCTCATGCCTATTATTTTGAGCAGGCAACCAATGGCGTGTATGCACGGATGGCGATTTTGTCTTTGGTATTGAACGAAGAAGTTTAAGGAGCGAAAGATGGAAAACTCAAAACTCAGCGTTGAAGCGATTGAACAAGGTACGGTAATTGACCATATTCCTGCCGGTAAAGGCTTGGCCATTTTAAGACAGTTTAAGTTGCTGCATTATGGCAGCGCGGTTACGGTCGGCTTTAATTTGCCCAGCAAAACGCAGGGAAGCAAAGACATTATCAAAGTCAGCGGCGTATGGTTGGATGCCAATGCGGCCAACCGTTTGGCTTTATTTGCCCCTGAAACAGTGGTAAACAAAATCGATCAGTTTAAAGTGATCGACAAACAGCATTTGTCATTGCCGGACGAAATTTCAGAAGTATTCCGCTGCCCGAATACCAATTGTGCCAGTCATGGCGAGCCGGTCATCAGCCGTTTTTATGTCCGTTCACATAATGGTCAGACACGTTTGAAATGCCATTATTGCGAGAAAACCTTCTCGCGTGATTCAGTTGCCGAAGCCTGATATGTAGAAACTAGTAGCGTTGTTTACAGTATTTCCAGGAGAATACTGAAACATGAACATGCACAAAAACGCCCGTCTCACCCCTCACCACCGCCAAGCCATTTGGCTGGCCTACATGCAGGGGAAGGAAAGCGTCACCTCCCTGGCACGCCGCTACCAAGTCAGCCGCGTCACCATTTACCGCGCACTTAAAG
>NZ_JBQCVL010000033.1:0-1418 GCF_051958425.1 Neisseria sp. P0013.S005
GAAGCTAAAGATGCAGCGAAAGCGGCGGATGATAAAGCAGTCGCAGCTAAAGGCCGTGCAGACGATGCTTACAATTTAGCAAGTCAAGCAGATACCAAAGCTGATGGTGCGGTAGCGAAAGCTGAAGCGGCAGATGCTAAAGCGGTAGCAGCTGATACTAAAGCCGGTAAAGCGGCAACAGATGCAGCAGATGCATTAGCGAAAGCAGGCGAAGCTAAAGATGCAGCGAAAGCAGCAGACGATAAAGCTGTAGCGGCAGATGCTAAAGCGGTAGCGGCAGATACCAAAGCGGGTGAAGCTAAGACAGCGGCAGTAGCGGCAGACACCAAAGCAGGCGAAGCTAAAGATGCAGCGAAAGCGGCGGATGATAAAGCAGTCGCAGCTAAAGGCCGTGCAGACGATGCTTACAATTTAGCAAGTCAAGCAGATACCAAAGCTGATGGTGCGGTAGCGAAAGCTGAAGCGGCAGATGCTAAAGCGGTAGCAGCTGATACTAAAGCCGGTAAAGCGGCAACAGATGCAGCAGATGCATTAGCGAAAGCAGGCGAAGCTAAAGATGCAGCGAAAGCAGCAGACGATAAAGCTGTAGCGGCAGATGCTAAAGCGGTAGCGGCAGATGCTAAAGCAGTAGCGGCAGATGCTAAAGCAGTAGCGGCAGATACCAAAGCTGATGGTGCGGTAGCGAAAGCTGAAGCGGCAGATGCTAAAGCGGTAGCAGCTGATACTAAAGCCGGTAAAGCGGCAACAGATGCAGCAGATGCATTAGCGAAAGCAGGCGAAGCTAAAGATGCAGCGAAAGCAGCAGACGATAAAGCTGTAGCGGCAGATGCTAAAGCAGTAGCGGCAGATGCTAAAGCAGTAGCGGCAGATACCAAAGCGGGTGAAGCTAAGACAGCGGCAGCTGCGGCAGACACCAAAGCAGGTGAAGCTAAAGATGCAGCGAAAGCGGCGGATGATAAAGCAGTCGCAGCTAAAGGCCGTGCAGACGATGCTTACAATTTAGCAAGTCAAGCAGATACCAAAGCTGATGGTGCGGTAGCGAAAGCTGAAGCGGCAGATGCTAAAGCAGTAGCGGCAGATACCAAAGCTGATGGTGCGGTAGCGAAAGCTGAAGCGGCAGATGCTAAAGCAGTAGCGGCAGATACCAAAGCGGGTGAAGCTAAAGATGCAGCGAAAGCGGCGGATGATAAAGCGGTAGCAGCTGATACTAAAGCCGGTAAAGCGGCAACAGATGCAGCAGATGCATTAGCGAAAGCAGGCGAAGCTAAAGATGCAGCGAAAGCAGCAGACGATAAAGCTGTAGCGGCAGATGCTAAAGCGGTAGCGGCAGATGCTAAAGCAGTAGCGGCAGATGCTAAAGCAGTAGCAGCAGATACCAAAGCTGATGGTGCGGTAGCGAAAGCTGAAGCGGCAGATGC
>NZ_JBQCVL010000034.1:0-1386 GCF_051958425.1 Neisseria sp. P0013.S005
ATGGTCACGCCGTTTAAGCCGTTTACTGGCATCTCGTCTTCTATCGTAATAACAATTTTCGCCATCACGCCAACTCCTGCTCAGTCGGCTCAATCACAAAATCCTCAAGCCCCGACACAATCTTAATACCCGGCACTTGGCCGTCTGAAAAACGCTCTTTTTGATTCAGGATGGCGTCTTTGTCGATTTCCTTTTTCGTGCGGACAAACTCGGCAAAGGCGGATTTCTCCGAGAGCCACGCCAAGACGGCGGCCACGCCTGTTACTTTGACGGATGGCGGACGGATGCGCCATTTAATCAGGCCGGTGGTAAAGTCCACGGTTTTGGTTTTACCGTTATCCGTCAGCTCGTCCTTATGCGCTTCGCAGTAGGCGGCTACACGTTCGGTCAGGCTCATGATTTCGGCACACATCGGCGCGGCTTTGGCGGCATATTCTTCTTCGATGACCGCTTTTTTATCGCCTGCTTCGGTTTCCAGGCGTTTGACTTCGCGCTGCAAGTCGCCGATTTGGCGTATAAATGCGGTAACTTCAGCTTTGTCTTGTGCCGCTTCGATAGCGGGTTGTTTGATTCGGGTTTTAGCCATTTTCTCTTTCCTTTCAGGTTGGTTTAACATTTCGGCTTGCTCAAGCCTTGTTCGCGTTCGCGCTTGGCAAGTGCCTCAACTTTCGCGCGGTGTCTCAAAATCTGCTCGGCGGCGGTTTCAGCCGGAGGCGGTATCAGTGACTTGCCTCTTAACACCTCTTTAATTACGCCCTGTATGCGGCTTAAAGCCGATTTCCCCTTCGCTTTTTCCTCCTCCGTAGGGTGGTAATGGTGTTCCAGCTTCAACGGCTCCGGCGGTGGTGGCAGCTTGTCTAAAAAATCTTTCGGACTCGGCCAGCGGCTCATTTCATTCGCCAATACCATAAAGGCCGTCTGAAAGCGCGGTACATCTCGCGCTTCGTCCCACGCCCGGCCGTGCGCCAATACACGACTCCATGTTTGCGCAGTGGCGGCCACAGTGTCGGCAGCCGGCGAACCGCTCAGACGCAGGGTCAAAAGCATGGTCAGGCCGTCGATCATGGCGTTATGCAGTTGGGTAGGCAGTTCTTTCATTTTTTCAGTCCTTGCAGCGACGCGGCTGCGGTAAGGGTTTGGCTGGGGTTGGCCGGCAGTGCGGCGCGGCGGTTTGGTTGGTTTTTCTGATTCCCTGCGCTTGGCTGGCCGCCCCAGCCTGCAAGGATTTCATACAGGTAGCCGTGCGACTTCAGCGGCGTTTTCAGACGGCCTTGGTCGCGTGCATTAATGGTTTCATTAAAACCGTGAATCCAAGCCTCGGTAGGGGCAGGAAAACAAACCCCGTCACGCGCTGCCTCCTGCGCCTTAATCATCGGCAGCAACTCA
>NZ_JBQCVL010000035.1:0-1358 GCF_051958425.1 Neisseria sp. P0013.S005
CCGTTGGGTGCATCGTAGAAGTTGCCGTCGGTGTGTTTGTACACCTTGGTGCCGTCGGCTTTGGTGTATGCAACCGGAGCTTGGGCACTCTGTACCACGGATTGGGCGTCTACAGCATAGGTGTAGGTCTGGTTGCCGTTGCCGTCAACATTTTGTTGCACCGTCAATCCGTTGCCTGCAGCCAGGGTGAGGGTGCTGCCTGATTTGGCTGTAGTGGCAGCGGGTGTACCTACGGTGTTGCCGCCGGCAGTGATGTTGAAACCACTGTTGTTGATGGCGTTAACCACATCCTGCGCGGTGGCGACTTGGTTGGTATTACCGGTTGTGGCGGCTTTGCCGTCCGTGCCGGTAGTAATGGCGGCAGTATCTGCGGACACGGTATAGGTAGTGCTGCCATCCCCATTAAGTGTCGGTGTGCCTACAGAGATACCATTGCCAGCAGCCACGATGGTTTTGGCGGCGGCGGCCTTATTTGCCACAACCTGCAATTGGTCTTCAGTAACAGCGCGACCACTCACCGGCGTACCGGTCCAAGTTTTGTTTGTCAGGCCGGTAACCGTACCGGCAGTGCCGTCGACAGTAACCGGGCTGCCGCCGCTAGCCGGACCAACGGTAATGCTGTCGGCCAGTTTAAAGCCGATTTGGTTGTTGGTAACCGTGGTCTTGATATTGGCATCGCCGGCATATTTGACGGTTTCGCCCAGTTTTACGGTGTCGTCTGCACCGCTGTCGGCTCCGATCTTGAAGCCGGCGTCTTTCAAATCGGTCACGGCAGTATTGATGGCAGTATTGATTGCGGTATTAACTGCACCGCCAGTTACGGCACTGTTGTCGCCTGCCGCAACGTTGCCGCTGGTCAGGTTGGTAATCTTGCCGTTGTTACCCATATCAATGTTTTTGCCGTTGGTGCTAATACCGTTACCGTTGATGACCGGGCCGTTGTTAATTGTCAAGCTGTCGGCAGTCAGGTTAGGTTTGGTGGCAATGGTAATGTCTTTACCGTTGTTGGTTATGGCAATGTTGGTACCATCTTTAAACCCTACCGTATCATTCGGCTTGATGGTTTCCGCAGCACCGCTGTTCACTTGGAATTTCCAACCGGCGTTGGCCGCATTGGTGCGTGCATTCAGCGCAGTCAATGCGTCGCCTACGTTGCTGTAGTTCGTTGGCGTACCAGTGGCATTGGCCAGGGTGTAGGTCGGCGCGCTAATGCTGCCATCGGCCTGAACTGCCGATCCGCCGCCCAAGTGGGTGGCTGTGGAATTGGCAGTTTTGTACAACTGGCTGCCGTTCACGGCATCGGTACTGGTCGCGTTAACCGCACCTGCAGCGACGTTACCCAAGGTTACCGGGCCGCC
>NZ_JBQCVL010000036.1:0-1321 GCF_051958425.1 Neisseria sp. P0013.S005
AGCATATGCAGTGCATCGGGGCCGTCGTCGTGGTCGGCGTCGGGAAATTCCCGCAACTGCTCAATCAATACACGCTGTTCCGGCAACAGTTTTATAAATCCGTTGGCAAAATGCGGTTGGATACTTTCAATCCTCATCACTTTTTCTGCGCTCGGTTTGACTCCACGCGCAGGAACATGCGCCCCTTGTTTTGCCGCCTCTTTAATCAGTTCGTCTTTGAAAAATTCTTGAAATTGGACGGTCTCGATGACCCACAGCAAGCAGCCGTATTGCTTTTGCAGTCTGATGACGTCCTGAATAATCAGGCTCGGTACACGTTTCTTAATGGATGCCTCCACGACAAACAGCGTACCTGTGGCGCGTTGGTAGCCGCCGACCAGAATGGCGGACGGGTCAGTGCCTTTCCCCTGTTTGCCAAGCGAAGGGTCAACCGCACCAAAATACACGACATCATGCGGCAGTGCGCGGTAATAACAGTTGTCCAAATAATCAGCAAAAATCGCATTTTCGGGATTACCCGGCTGGTTTTGGTACTCACAGTTGAAGACATGGATACCGTCGCGGGCGCGGATTTTCATCAGGGCGAGAAGCGGTCGTTTGCTCCAACTCACTTCGCTACCTTCCAACATTGCCGCTTCGTTTGCTTCGTAAAATGCCTGAGCCGCCTTTTCGTTGGCGCGGTTTTCTTTCGGCGTGTTACGGTAGATGTTTTCCCATTCCGCCCACAAATCCATATTGACAGGCCACTTCATAATGGCGGAAAAGCGCACACTGCGCCAAAACGGATTTTTCAACACTCGCGCCAATACACTATCCAAACATAAAATCGTACCGACATACAAAATGTCGCACTTCGCACCCGCGCCGCCCAAAGGATTGATAACGCTGCCTATCCACTTGGTCAGTTTGTCGCGCAGGCGGATGTTTTCGGAATGTTTTTCATTTTCCAAATCGTCGAGATAGACTGCATCGGGGCGCACCTCACCTTTTTTTGCACCGCGGATACCCTGTCCCGCACCATAGGCCTTGAACTGGTTATTTTGGCGGGTTCGGATTTCTCCGATACGCCATACCTGACCCTGCCCACAGACTTCGGGAAAATCCAACTGCAACGCAGGATTGTCTGTCAGTTCGGTTTTGATAGCTTCGACGATGGCGTCGGCTTGGTCTTCGGTGTCAGATACGATGACGGTATTGTGTTTGGCATTGCGCACTTCGCGCCAAAGGGCAAACGCCTGTACGGTCAGCGATGTTTTCGCTTCGCCGCGCGATGCCGCACAAGACTGCAAGACAGACTCCGGCTCTTTTTCGATTTCGGGCA
>NZ_JBQCVL010000037.1:0-813 GCF_051958425.1 Neisseria sp. P0013.S005
TTAAGCGATTACAGAAGAAACCACACCCGCACCTACGGTACGACCACCTTCGCGAATCGCAAAGCGCAGACCTTCTTCCATAGCGATAGGCGCAATCAGTTCTACAGTAATGGTTACGTTCTCACCTGGCATTACCATTTCTACGCCTTCTTCCAAAGTAACTGCACCAGTTACGTCAGTAGTACGGAAGTAGAATTGTGGACGGTAGTTAGCGAAGAATGGAGTGTGACGACCACCCTCTTCTTTGCTCAGTACGTATACTTCAGCTTTGAATTTGGTGTGAGGAGTAATGGTACCTGGTTTAGCCAATACTTGACCACGCTCTACGTCTTCACGTTTAGTACCACGCAGCAATACACCTACGTTGTCACCTGCTTGACCTTCGTCCAGCAGTTTGCGGAACATTTCAACGCCGGTGCAAGTGGTTTTTTGGGTTTCTTTCAGACCTACGATTTCGATCTCGTCACCAACGTGGATGATACCGCGCTCTACGCGACCGGTTACTACTGTACCACGGCCAGAGATAGAGAATACGTCTTCGATAGGCAACAAGAAAGGTTTGTCCACAGCACGCTCAGGTGTTGGGATGTAGCTGTCCAAGGCAGCAGCCAATTCGAAGATTTTTTCTTCGTAAGCAGCGTCACCTTCCAAAGCTTTCAGTGCAGAACCTTGTACGATTGGGCAGTCGTCGCCTGGGAAGTCGTAGCTTGACAACAAGTCACGGATTTCCATTTCAACCAATTCCAACAGCTCGGCATCGTCAACCATGTCGCATTTGTTCATGAATACGATGATGTAAGGTACACCTACTTG
>NZ_JBQCVL010000038.1:0-587 GCF_051958425.1 Neisseria sp. P0013.S005
TTACCCAATGTAAAGTCTCCATTTGTCCAGGTCTTCATTCCCGGCCCCATACAAAGCCGCCCGTCAACCCGAACCGCAAACGGTTCGGCCTCGGGGCGGCGTCTACGGCAGTTAACCGTCAGGCTTATTTTTTCACGGCAGGCTGGGCGGCCTTAGGCGCGGCAGAAGAAACCGTCGCCTCCGCCTTCAACTTGTTCAGCACCGCATCACCGATGCCCTTCACGTTTTTCAGCTCCTCCACCGATTTGAACGCACCGTTCTTCTGACGGTATTCCACAATCGATTTCGCCTTAGCCGGGCCGATACCCGGCAAGGCCTCCAGTTCGGCAGAAGACGCGGTATTGATGTTCACGGCAGCCAAAGAGAACGCCGCACAGACGGCGGCAAATGCACCAAATAAAAATTTCTTCATCAGATTTTTCCCATAACGTGTTTGATTGAATCAGTCAGGAAGTCTACCGAATGGTTTATTCCACTCTGTAAACACTGTCACATATACGGATAGGGCACCATCCCATACCCGCACAAATGCTTACGACATATTAGCGCAAATATCGTTTGATTTCAAATATTCCAAACAGTTAACC
>NZ_JBQCVL010000039.1:0-569 GCF_051958425.1 Neisseria sp. P0013.S005
CCGGTTGCATACACCAAAGCCGACGGCACCAAGGTGTACAAACACACCGACGGCAACTTCTACGATGCACCCAACGGTGCAGGTAACCAAGTTGCAGCAGCGGATGTGATTACCAGCCTGCAGAATGCGGCCGGCAGCACAACCGCACCGACCACCTTGGCCAACGTGAAGGACAATCTGGCCGATACCGCTGCAGCCGTTACCAACCCGACCGGTAACGACCGCACCACCTTGTCTGCCAACAAAGGCCACAACGCCGCCACCGTCAACGACGTATTGAACGCCGGCTTCACCGTACAAGGCAACGGGGTTGACGAAGATTTTGTCACCCATGGCGATACCGTTAATTTTGTTAACGGCCAAGGTACCGTAGCCAACGTCAGCAGCACTGGCGGTGTAACAACGGTTAAGTTCGATACCCCGATGACCTATGTTGACACAGCGGGCACTCCGGCCACTACGCCGAGCAACAAAGTGAATCTGGTGGGCACAGGCGGCCCGGTAACCTTGGGTAACGTCGCTGCAGGTGCGGTTAACGCGACCAGTACCGATGCCGTGAACGGCAGCCA
>NZ_JBQCVL010000040.1:0-541 GCF_051958425.1 Neisseria sp. P0013.S005
TAATGCGGTAGATAAGTCTTGCAGAAAAAACGGAAAGCCTCGGGCGTACACTGCATCACTTTGGCGCGACGCTCGGCAATATCCGTAGGCGCAGCAGACAATCCGATATCCGCCGCACTGATGCGCCGATTGATGTCTGCCCGGATGGCGGACATTCGGGCACGCAGTTCGGATTGGCTTAATTTTCCCTGCATAATTAAAACTCTTTCTCGATGACAGTTTGAAAGCCTTGCAGTACCGTATCAAAAGCAGCCAACATATCTGGATGTTGGTCGGCAATATAGGCAAACAGCTTTTCGATGACTTTAATGGCAATCGCAGATTCTTGAACTTCAGGCAATACCCGTTTGTTTGCCGCCACGGTCTTAGTAAACGCATCCGACAGGCTCGCCAACAATTTGGCGCGCTCGGACGGCATCAGATCCTCGACCGACGTGTCTTGCAACATTGTCATCGTTGACTGGTACTGCACCAAAAAACCTGCCAGCAGCGATCGGCTCAAGTCTTCGATGCCTCCGCCAGCCAGCGTGTAGGCGGCGCG
>NZ_JBQCVL010000041.1:0-530 GCF_051958425.1 Neisseria sp. P0013.S005
AGTTATGACGGCGATTTGGAGCCGCAAGGCGAACTGACGATGGCGCAGATGACGGCTTATAACATCAAGAAATTGATGGATGCGGTTGAGTTTGAGACCGCAAAAAGGCTAAGTAAAGCAAACTGACCCACGGCGGGCAACAGCCCGCCATTTTTGAAAAGGATTTAGATATGTGGTTTAAACAAGTTACCCCATTTCGCTTGCCGGAATTGCCCGAAAAACGCTATTTAGATGAATCTCTTGGAAGTAGCTGGTTTAAGAAACTCAATGGATTCGACTGGTTTTCCGAGGGCTTTACTCACCCAAATGCGTTTGCCGAACTTGCCGTGTTTGAAGCGCAAAAGACTATGCTTATTACCCTGAAGCGCGAAGAAAAAGTGCTGCCGAATGCAGTGATTAAAAACAATCTGGACGAAATCGTTAAAAAAATCGAAGCCAGAGAAGGAAGAAAAGTCGGTCGCAAAGAAAAGAACGAGCTGCGCGAAAACCTAACCAGCAACCTGCTAACCCGAGCCCTAACCAAAAGCAGC
>NZ_JBQCVL010000042.1:0-483 GCF_051958425.1 Neisseria sp. P0013.S005
TCTTTGATACAGCTGTTGGTGGTGATGCTGTTGGTTTCGATATTGGCGACGGCGGCATTGACTGCCTATCGGGAATCGGTCCGCTCGGCGAACCTGCGTGCGGCGCATGCCGCCCTGCTGGAAAATGCGCGCTTTATGGAGCAGTTCTACACGAAAAAGGGTAGCTTTAAGCTGACGTCGACGAAGTGGCCGGAGCTGCCGGTGAAGGAAGCGGGTGGTTTCTGTATCAGGATGAGTGGCCAGGCTAAGGGGATCCTGGAAGGGAAGTTTACCCTGAAGGCGGTGGCGCTGGACAGGGAGGCGGAACCCAGGGTATTACGCTTGAACGAGTCGTTGACGGCGGTGGTGTGCACGAAGATGAAGGTGAAGGGTAGCTGTACGGACGGTGAGGAGATATTTAAGGGCAATGATGCGGAGTGTAAGCCTTTTACGGGGTAGAAATCTGATCGAAAGGGAGGAAGCGGATAAAGAAAAAGGACGTGC
>NZ_JBQCVL010000044.1:0-459 GCF_051958425.1 Neisseria sp. P0013.S005
GACTACTCGGGTATCTAATCCCGTTTGCTACCCTAGCTTTCGTGCATCAGCGTCAGTAAAGACCCAGTGAGTCGCCTTCGCCACCGGTGTTCCTGAGGATATCAACGCATTTCACCGCTCCACCCTCAGTTCCACTCACCTCTGTCTTACTCTAGCAAAGTAGTATCGAGTGCAGTTCCATAGTTAAGCTATGGTATTTCACACCCGACTTACTCCACCGCCTACGCACCCTTTAAGCCCAGTAATTCCGAATAACGTTCGTGAGACTCGTCTTACCGCGGCTGCTGGCACGAGTTTAGCCCTCACTTCCTCTGCGTATTAGTCAAATTTGGATATACACCAAATTTTCCTCCACACTGACAGCGGTTTACAACCCGAAGGCCTTCATCCCGCACGCGGCATCGCTTGGTCAAGCTTGCGCTCATTGCCAAAAATCCTCGACTGCAGCCACCCGTAGGC
>NZ_JBQCVL010000045.1:0-426 GCF_051958425.1 Neisseria sp. P0013.S005
AAGAGTTGTGCTATATGCGCGCAAAGGTTGCCTACCTAAAGGAGTTAAAAGCCCTCAGCCAAAAGCAGACCGAAAAGGACAAAGCCAAACCGTCCAAACACTGAGGGCGCAACACCCGCTCAAATACCTGCTGCACATCACAAACCTGCCCAAAAGCAGCTTTTACTACCACCACCAAGACCGACCCGACCCCGACGAAGCCGACAAAGCCCTCCTCGTCGAAACCTACCGGCGGCATAAAGGACGCTACGGACAAAGGCGCATTGCCGCAGCATTGGGTTGGAACCACAAAAAAGTGGCAAGACTGATGAAGCAGCTAGGACTGAAAGCTCTTATACGGGCGAAAAAAGCCTACCGCCATCCCGCCATGGGCGAAATATCGGAACACCTCCTCAAACGCCTATTCACAGCCGAAAAGCCCAACGA
>NZ_JBQCVL010000046.1:0-372 GCF_051958425.1 Neisseria sp. P0013.S005
CGAGCCAACAGGATGTGTTCGCGAGTTTGTGGCATAGGACCGTCAGCTGCAGAACATACCAAGATCGCGCCGTCCATTTGGGCAGCACCGGTAATCATGTTTTTAACGTAGTCGGCGTGGCCCGGGCAGTCTACGTGTGCGTAGTGACGGGTTTCAGTTTCGTATTCTACGTGTGAGGTATTAATGGTAATACCACGAGCTTTTTCTTCAGGAGCGTTGTCGATTTGGTCGTAAGCTTTTGCAGCGCCACCGAATTTTTTAGCCAAAATAGTAGTCAAAGCAGCAGTCAGAGTGGTTTTACCATGGTCAACGTGACCGATGGTGCCAACGTTTACGTGCGGTTTGCTACGTTCAAATTTTTCCTTAGCCATG
>NZ_JBQCVL010000047.1:0-350 GCF_051958425.1 Neisseria sp. P0013.S005
GGGGGCAACCCTGAACGAGCAACGCCGCGTGGAGGATGAAGGCCCTTGGGTTGTAAACTCCTTTTCTGTGGGAAGAGGAAGGACGGTACCACAGGAATAAGTCACGGCTAACTACGTGCCAGCAGCCGCGGTAATACGTAGGTGGCAAGCGTTATCCGGAATTACTGGGCGTAAAGCGCACGCAGGCGGCTGTCCAAGTCTGACGTGAAAGCTCCTGGCTTAACTGGGAGAGGTCGTTGGAAACTAGATGGCTTGAGGCGAGGAGAGGGGTGTAGAATTCCCGGTGTAGTGGTGGAATGCGTAGATTTCGGGAGGAATACCAGTGGCGAAAGCGACACCCTGGCCTTTGC
>NZ_JBQCVL010000048.1:0-346 GCF_051958425.1 Neisseria sp. P0013.S005
CCAGTAGCGCCGGTATCACCTTTAGCACCAGTTGCACCAGTATCGCCTTTAGCACCAGTTGCGCCGGTTGCACCAGTTGCACCAGTTGCGCCGGTTGCACCAGTTGCACCAGTTGCGCCGGTTGCACCAGTAGCACCAGTAGCACCAGTTGCACCAGTTGCACCAGTAGCACCAGTAGCACCGGTATCACCTTTAGCACCAGTAGCACCGGTATCGCCTTTAGCACCAGTTGCGCCAGTATCGCCTTTAGCACCAGTTGCGCCGGTTACGCCGGTGTCACCTTTTTCACCTTTGTCGCCGGTTGCGCCAGTAGCGCCGGTATCACCTTTTTCACCTTTGTCGCCGG
>NZ_JBQCVL010000049.1:0-323 GCF_051958425.1 Neisseria sp. P0013.S005
CACTTTTGTTCGGGAAGAAAACGCGCCGACTAATACTTGGTGTGGATGACGGTACCGAAAGAATAAGCACCGGCTAACTTCGTGCCAGCAGCCGCGGTAATACGAAGGTCCCGAGCGTTGTTCGGAATCACTGGGCGTAAAGGGAGCGTAGGCGGCGTGGTAAGTCAGATGTGAAATCCCGGGGCTCAACCCCGGAACTGCATCCGATACTGCCATGCTAGAGGATTGGAGAGGTAGCTGGAATTCTTGGTGTAGCAGTGAAATGCGTGGAGATCAAGAGGAACACTCGTGGCGAAAGCGAGCTACTGGACAATATCTGACGC
>NZ_JBQCVL010000050.1:0-319 GCF_051958425.1 Neisseria sp. P0013.S005
TTGTAAACTGCTTTTGTACGGAACGAAAAGGCTTTCTCTAATACAGAGGGCTCATGACGGTACCGTAAGAATAAGCACCGGCTAACTACGTGCCAGCAGCCGCGGTAATACGTAGGGTGCAAGCGTTAATCGGAATTACTGGGCGTAAAGCGTGCGCAGGCGGTTTTGTAAGTCTGTCGTGAAATCCCCGGGCTCAACCTGGGAATTGCGATGGAGACTGCAAGGCTAGAATCTGGCAGAGGGGGGTAGAATTCCACGTGTAGCAGTGAAATGCGTAGAGATGTGGAGGAACACCGATGGCGAAGGCAGCCCCCTGGGT
>NZ_JBQCVL010000051.1:0-302 GCF_051958425.1 Neisseria sp. P0013.S005
CCTACGGGGGGCAGCAGTGGGGAATCTTGGACAATGGGCGCAAGCCTGATCCAGCCATGCCGCGTGAGTGAAGAAGGTCTTCGGATTGTAAAGCTCTTTTGCCAGGGACGATAATGACGGTACCTGGAGAATAAGCCCCGGCAAACTTCGTGCCAGCAGCCGCGGTAAGACGGAGGATGCAAGTGTTATCCGGAATCACTGGGCGTAAAGCGTCTGTAGGTGGTTTAAAAAGTCCACTGTTAAAAGTTGAAGCTTAACTTCAAACATGCCGTGGAAACTTTTAAACTTGAGTATGATAGGGG
>NZ_JBQCVL010000052.1:0-299 GCF_051958425.1 Neisseria sp. P0013.S005
CTACTGAATGTAAGTCGTTGACCCATTATACAAAAGGTACGCAGTCACACCACAAGGGTGCTCCCACTGTTTTTATGCATCAGGTTTCAGGTTCTATTTCACTCCCCTCCCGGGGTTCTTTTCGCCTTTACCTCACGGTACTGGTTCACTATCGGTCGATGATGAGTATTTAGCCTTGGAGGATGGTCCCCCCTTATTCAGACAGTATTTCACGTGTCCCGCCCTTCTTTTCGTACGCTTAGTACCACTGTTGAGATTTAGAATACGGGACTATCACCCACTATGGTCAAGCTTCCCAG
>NZ_JBQCVL010000053.1:0-296 GCF_051958425.1 Neisseria sp. P0013.S005
CATCCCATACCCGCACAAATGCTTACGACATATTAGCGCAAATATCGTTTGATTTCAAATATTCCAAACAGTTAACCTTAACTTTCGGTACTTTTGTGCAAGAATAACAACAGGGTAACCATACATAATTCAAATACCAAGAATGCACGAACACTCAATAGGTATCGGTTCATCAATATTCTTACACCCCTTACCCCATCACCTATCGCCAAACCGACGGAACCGACAGGCATGTAAAAAGCCCCCGACATCAGTCGGGGGCTTCGGAATGGGTGTTTGGCGGTGACCTACTTTCA
>NZ_JBQCVL010000054.1:0-290 GCF_051958425.1 Neisseria sp. P0013.S005
GCTCCCCTACCGTACTCTAGTCATAGCAGTATCGGGTGGCCTCTCTGGGTTGAGCCCAGAGTTTTCACACCCGACTTACCAAGCCGCCTACGAGCTCTTTACGCCCAATAAATCCGGATAACGCTTGGTGCCTACGTGTCACCGCGGCTGCTGGCACGTAGTTGGCCGCACCTTCTTCTGTAGGTACCGTCATTTTCTTCCCTACTGAAAGCGGTTTACAACCCTAGGGCCTTCTTCCCGCACGCGGCGTTGCTGCATCAGGCTTTCGCCCATTGTGCAATATTCCCCAC
>NZ_JBQCVL010000055.1:0-285 GCF_051958425.1 Neisseria sp. P0013.S005
GAGTAATGCCGTTAGGGTTTGCCAAAACATAGTCTGCGGCAATACCGAAGATCTCTTGCTGACCCAAGATCAGGGAAGGGTTTTTGCTGACCACTTCATTCAAGATCACAGATGCGGCTTGACCTTGGAAGTTTTTGTTGGCAGACAGGTTTCCGGCCAGTTGGGATTTACCGGCAGACAGGGCGTTATTCAAAACGGCACCGTGTTGGGAAACGTTGTACTTGTTGTATTGGTTGTGAGAAAGACCTTGGGCTGTCGGTGCGGCAATGTTGACGATGTCAACAT
>NZ_JBQCVL010000056.1:0-277 GCF_051958425.1 Neisseria sp. P0013.S005
AGCCCCGGGATTTCACCCCTGACTTTCCAGTCCGCCTACGTGCGCTTTACGCCCAATAATTCCGGACAACGCTTGCGCCCTACGTATTACCGCGGCTGCTGGCACGTAGTTAGCCGGCGCTTCTTCTGTAGGTACCGTCACTTTCGCTTCTTCCCTACTGAAAGGGGTTTACAACCCGAAGGCCTTCATCCCCCACGCGGCGTCGCTGCATCAGGCTTGCGCCCATTGTGCAATATTCCCCACTGCTGCCTCCCGTAGGCTGTCTCTTATACACATC
>NZ_JBQCVL010000057.1:0-276 GCF_051958425.1 Neisseria sp. P0013.S005
GTATCGCCCGCACCGGTACGCTGATGCTGTTTTCCAGCCCCGAAGAGCCGCGTACGTTGAGCCTTGTTCCGCCCGTGCATTTCTGCCTGTTTGATACGGCGAAAATGTATAACGAATTTCACAACGCTGTCGAAGGTGAAAAACTGGTGGAAAACGGTATGCCGACCAATGTTTTCCTGATTTCCGGCCCGTCCAAAACCGCAGACATCCAACTGACGCTTGCTTATGGCGCACACGGTCCGCGTGATTTGGTCATTCTCGCCATCCTGCCTGACC
>NZ_JBQCVL010000058.1:0-274 GCF_051958425.1 Neisseria sp. P0013.S005
GTACCAACAGAAACTCAAAGACCTGCGAAATAGCAGAAGTGAGGCCGCATGACGTTCTCAGTAAAAACCATTCCAGACATGCTCGTTGAAACATACGGAAATCAGACAGAAGTAGCACGCAGACTGAAATGTAGTCGCGGTACGGTCAGAAAATACGTTGATGATAAAGACGGGAAAATGCACGCCATCGTCAACGACGTTCTCATGGTTCATCGCGGATGGAGTGAAAGAGATGCGCTATTACGAAAAAATTGATGGCAGCAAATACCGAAAT
>NZ_JBQCVL010000059.1:0-272 GCF_051958425.1 Neisseria sp. P0013.S005
CCTTTGTCGCCGGTTGCGCCAGTAGCGCCGGTATCACCTTTAGCACCAGTTGCACCAGTATCGCCTTTAGCACCAGTAGCACCAGTAGCACCAGTAGCACCAGTATCGCCTTTAGCACCAGTTGCACCAGTTGCGCCGGTAGCACCAGTAGCACCAGTAGCACCAGTAGCACCGGTATCACCTTTAGCACCAGTAGCACCAGTATCGCCTTTAGCACCAGTTGCACCAGTATCGCCTTTAGCACCAGTTGCACCAGTATCGCCTTTAGCACC
>NZ_JBQCVL010000060.1:0-270 GCF_051958425.1 Neisseria sp. P0013.S005
GGCTGGTCAGGGTTCCACGATTCTCTGGGACATGATCCCAGGTGCCGCGTCTTACCGCGTGCAGATCAACAACCTGACGAATCACACAGTGCAGGTGAACGACGTGGTGAGCACGGAAGAACTGGCCGTCACTCTGCGACAGCCGGGCCAGTATGCGATCTGGCTGCAGGCGATCAGCGATACCGGTTTCACCAGCCCCTGGTCCGCGGCAACCAATTTTGAAATCCAGAATGCGTATCAGCTCATCGGCACTCGCACACCGCTGAGTCC
>NZ_JBQCVL010000061.1:0-266 GCF_051958425.1 Neisseria sp. P0013.S005
ACCGAAAGCATGGTTGGCCGAGCCTTTATATTCCGTACCGTTGTCGGAGTAAACGCACTCAATCAGGTATGGGCAGGAATCAATCAGGTGTCCGGTCAGAAACTTGGCGGCACTATCTGCGCTTTTGTCCGGCAAAATGGCGGCGTATAGCTCCCTTGAGAAATCGTCGATGGCGACAAACAGGTAATCCCGCTTATCGGTGGCTTTCTGCCCTTTGAGCAGCGGCAGCCGTTTGGTATCGAGATGTACCAGCTCTCCGGGGTAGG
>NZ_JBQCVL010000062.1:0-263 GCF_051958425.1 Neisseria sp. P0013.S005
CCTACGGGTGGCAGCAGTCGAGAATTTTTCTCAATGGGGGAAACCCTGAAGGAGCGACGCCGCGTGGGGGATGAATGGCTTCGGCCCGTAAACCCCTGTCATTTGCGATCAAACCTTACGACCTAACACGTCGTAAGCTGATAGTAGCGGAAGAGGAAGGGACGGCTAACTCTGTGCCAGCAGCCGCGGTAATACAGAGGTCCCAAGCGTTGTTCGGATTCACTGGGCGTAAAGGGTGCGTAGGCGGTCGGGTAAGTCTGACG
>NZ_JBQCVL010000063.1:0-263 GCF_051958425.1 Neisseria sp. P0013.S005
GTGTATAAGAGACAGGACTACTAGGGTATCTGATCCTGTTTGATCCCCTTGCTTTCACGCCTCAGCGTCAGGAATAATCTAGAAAATCGCCTTCGCCACCGGTGTTCTTCCACATATCTACGCATTTCACCGCTACACGTGGAATTCCATTTTCTCCGACTACCCTCAAGATTCTCAGTTTCAAATGCTGTTCCGGGGTTGAGCCCCGGGATTTCACTTCTGACTTAAAAACCCGCCTACGCGCTCTTTACGCCCAATAAATC
>NZ_JBQCVL010000064.1:0-259 GCF_051958425.1 Neisseria sp. P0013.S005
GTCTGCTCCTTGGCAGGGAACGGAAATAATTCAATCGTGTGGTGTAATGTGGGGGGTTGTTTGTGAATTTTTTTTTGGGGGGGGTGGTTAATGTGGCGGGGGGGGTTGTGGTTTTTTGGTGGGGGGGTGTTTTTGGGGGGGGTCCCCCTCCACTTTTGGTTTGGGGGGTTTTATATCACACCGCGGGCGTGGGGGGGGGGCACCACCCCGGCGCCCCCCCATTTAAAAATCACCCCGCGCCAAACCGCCTGGACGTGGG
>NZ_JBQCVL010000065.1:0-259 GCF_051958425.1 Neisseria sp. P0013.S005
TGCATAACGTGGTTCAAAAGTAAAACATAAAAAAACAACCAAGCGTGAAAAAGCCAAAAGGCATGAGTTGCGATCCTTTGGATACCCCATTAAACAAAAATAACGGTTCGAACACAGCATTTCAAAAAATAAAAAAAATATAAACGTCATTATATACAAAACAAACCCCCAGTAAGCCGCGGGCTCCCGCAAACAAAAACCGGCAGGGTAATAAAAATTGTTAAAACACAACCCCCCCTAAACGCCGCTCTTACCATTT
>NZ_JBQCVL010000066.1:0-257 GCF_051958425.1 Neisseria sp. P0013.S005
GATCGGCGCTGCGGCAGGCTGCTGCTCCATAGGTTTCGAGTTGCAAGCAGCATTGGCAGGCGTGAAACTGGAACAGTTTGAAATATCCGCAAGGGGCGGTATCGACATGGCCAAACTGTTCGGCATGGAAGATGGCTACGGCGGACTGGATAATCTGGTGCTAACCATAAAAGTAAAAGCCGACGCCGACCTTCCTACCCTGCAAAATTTCGCCGATCGCTCCGCCGCCAACTCGCCAGTGTTGAACAGCCTGAAAG
>NZ_JBQCVL010000067.1:0-257 GCF_051958425.1 Neisseria sp. P0013.S005
GTATCGATGCGCATCTTTTGTCCGCCAATCAAGGGATTAACCGTTTGTGTTACGCAGGCCCTGTGTTGCACGCGCGGCCGGAAGGTTTGCTCAATATGCGCGAACCTTTGCAGGCGGGAGCGGAGATGTATGGTTTCGCCGACATCCGGGCGGATATCGAACTGATTGACCTGATGCTCAAAAGCATGAAGATTGCCGATATGGGCGAGGTTTTGCTGTCGCTGGGCCATATCGGCGTATTCCGCGCTTTGTCCGAT
>NZ_JBQCVL010000068.1:0-256 GCF_051958425.1 Neisseria sp. P0013.S005
GATTTCACCACGGACTTACCAGTCCACCTACGCACCCTTTAAACCCAGTAAATCCGGATAACGCTTGCACCCTCCGTATTACCGCGGCTGCTGGCACGGAGTTAGCCGGTGCTTCCTTTGGAGGTACCGTCAGGCCGTCCGGGTATTATCCGTCCGGCTTTTCTTTCCTCCTGACAGTGGTTTACGACCCGAGGGCCTTCATCCCACACGCGGCGTTGCTGGGTCAGGCTTTCGCCCATTGCCCAAAATTCCCTAC
>NZ_JBQCVL010000069.1:0-256 GCF_051958425.1 Neisseria sp. P0013.S005
GAAATAAGGTTATCCACAAAGCGGGGATACACTCATCACTATCATCATTTTTTAAATAATTAAATATTAATTTTAAAAACAACCAAAATTTATCCCCAAATATGGGGACAAACCGTACCAATCTACGTTTTCAGACGACCTATTTCACGGTTTTTTTATTTAAATCAAACATTTTAAAAGTAGCATCGTGTAATTCTAGGTAGTAGTTTTATTTCAGGCTACAATAGCCCTTATTGAAATTTATCCCTTTCCCTAC
>NZ_JBQCVL010000070.1:0-255 GCF_051958425.1 Neisseria sp. P0013.S005
GCATTATGTTCTGCCATCAATTTGAAGAGAAAACGCGATGAATAAAAAGTTTATTTTGTTTTTACCACTGATTTTATTATTGAGCGTTTGCTTACTGCTTTTTGTTGGTTTGCATAAAGATCCAAAACAAATTGCCTCTGCACTCATTAATAAGCCAGTGCCGGAATTTTATCAAGCAAATCTACTTGAACCGAGTCAAATCGTCAGCCCAAGAGATTTCCCAAAGAAACCTTTTCTACTTAATGTGTGGGGAAG
>NZ_JBQCVL010000071.1:0-252 GCF_051958425.1 Neisseria sp. P0013.S005
TTTGACGGCTGTTGCACGGCTGAATACCGAATCCAAAGCCATGAAAACCTGTTTGAGCAAAGTTTCGTTTTCTGGCGTTTCTTCAATATGGTCTGCCAGCTTCCAATCATCTTCTTCACGCCACAAAACCGAGCGGTCAATCGAAGCATTGCCCATATCCATCACCGTCTTCGCGGTCAGATAAGCAACACGGAGGTCGTCTGAAGACAGCTTCAAACCCTGTGTCTGTAAAAAATCCTGAATCAGTAAAAC
>NZ_JBQCVL010000072.1:0-251 GCF_051958425.1 Neisseria sp. P0013.S005
CTCCGTCTTCAACACCGCAAAGAAGCTTTCCATCGGCGCATTGTCCCAGCAGTTCGCCTTTCGCGACATGCTTTGAATCATGGAATGTTTTGCAATCAATTCCCTATACCCTGCCGTACGGTACAGCACACCTTGGTCGGAATGCAGCATCGTTCCCTTATCAGTCAGCCGGGGTGCGGCTTTTTCGAGCATTTCCTTCACCATTTCGCTGTTAGCATTGCGGCTCATGGCGTAGGCGACGATTTCTCGGT
>NZ_JBQCVL010000073.1:0-251 GCF_051958425.1 Neisseria sp. P0013.S005
GTAGCGGCAGATGCTAAAGCAGTAGCAGCAGATACCAAAGCTGATGGTGCGGTAGCGAAAGCTGAAGCGGCAGATGCTAAAGCGGTAGCAGCTGATACCAAAGCTGATGGTGCGGTAGCGAAAGCGGAAGCGGCAGATGCTAAAGCGGTAGCGGCAGATGCTAAAGCGGTAGCGGCAGATGCTAAAGCAGTAGCGGCAGATGCTAAAGCAGTAGCGGCAGATGCTAAAGCAGTAGCGGCAGATACCAAAGC
>NZ_JBQCVL010000074.1:0-251 GCF_051958425.1 Neisseria sp. P0013.S005
GAATACAAAACATTCTTGGTAAACATTGAGAAAGCGGAGGCATAATATGGCAGGAAGTGGTCAAGGCGTTCAATCGCAAGACATTATCAAGGTCTCCGCTACGTCTGGTTTAACACCAGCACCTCAAGCGCGTGATCATAAAGTTGAAGTTGCAAAATTAATCGACGTATCCACCTGTATCGGTTGTAAAGCCTGTCAGGTGGGCTGTTCAGAGTGGAATGACATCCGTTCTGATGTTAATGCTCAATGTG
>NZ_JBQCVL010000075.1:0-251 GCF_051958425.1 Neisseria sp. P0013.S005
GTTTTGCACCGCCTTCGCAATAATTGACTTTGACGTATTCTTCGACAATCTCTAAGAATTCGGCTGCGATGTTGTCGCCTTTTAAAGTCACTTTGCGTTCTCCGTCAACATAAACCGGGGCAACAGGGGTTTCGCCGGTTCCGGGCAGGCTGATACCGATGTCTGCCAGTTTGCTTTCGCCCGGTCCGTTAACGACGCAGCCCATGACGGCAACGTTTAAAGATTCTACACCGGGGTAAAGGGTGCGCCAT
>NZ_JBQCVL010000076.1:0-249 GCF_051958425.1 Neisseria sp. P0013.S005
GTATAAGAGACAGGACTACAGGGGTATCTCCGGCGCCACGATTCTCGGCGACGGCCGTATCGTCATCATTCTCGACATGGGCGCACTGGTGCGTTCCGAGTGGCGCTCGCGCGCTGCCGTTCCCCAGCGGGTCACGGAAGACCGCCGGACGTTCGTGCTGGTCGTCGACGACTCCATCACGGTACGCCGCGTGACCCAGCGCCTGCTGGAGCGCAATGGCATGCGCGTCATGACCGCAAAGGACGGTGT
>NZ_JBQCVL010000077.1:0-249 GCF_051958425.1 Neisseria sp. P0013.S005
GGCGCGAAACCTAACCTGTTGGGCAAAAAACACCGTAACAAATACCCGAAAAAAAGCGCCCGGGCGGCACCCCACCCACCGACTATATTCGGGCCCAAACCCCACCCCCACCAATGGCCCCCGGGTGGGCCAAAATGGCCCGAACCCGCCCGCCGCGTCCCCTGGGGGGGGGTTGGGGTGGGCCGGTGGGGGCGGGTGCCGGCGCGGGGGGCGTCGGCAGGGGGGGTGTGCGGCGGGGGGGTGGGGGGT
>NZ_JBQCVL010000078.1:0-248 GCF_051958425.1 Neisseria sp. P0013.S005
GAATTATTGGGCGTAAAGAGCTCGTAGGCGGTTTGTCGCGTCGAATGTGAAAACCCGGGGCTCAACCCCGGGCCTGCATTCGATACGGGCAGACTAGAGTTCGGTAGGGGAGTCTGGAATTCCTGGTGTAGCGGTGAAATGCGCAGATATCAGGAGGAACACCGGTGGCGAAGGCGGGTCTCTGGGCCGATACTGACGCTGAGGAGCGAAAGCGTGGGGAGCGAACAGGATTAGATAGCCTAGTAGTC
>NZ_JBQCVL010000079.1:0-247 GCF_051958425.1 Neisseria sp. P0013.S005
TGGTAATACCGGAAATCAGCTTCAGGATGGTGGACTTGCCGGAGCCGGAGTGGCCGGCGATAAATATCATTTCGCCTTTTTTGATTTGGAAGCTGACGTTTTTCAGGGCTTTAAAACCGCCGGGATAGGTTTTGGAAACTTGTTCGAAACGGATCATAAGGTATTCCTGGAAAGGGGTCAGGACAAACTTATCCACAGTTAATCCACAAAAGGATGCGCTATCGGAGATAGGTCGTCTGAAAAATAG
>NZ_JBQCVL010000080.1:0-247 GCF_051958425.1 Neisseria sp. P0013.S005
TTGGGCGCTGCTTTGTTGGAGCGGATTGAAAGTACGGATCCGAATGCTTTTATCGGCCTTCCGATTTTCCGTCTGATTGATTTTTTTAAAAACGATGGTGTGGAAGTTTTATAGTTTGAGTCCGTCTGAATGTGTTCAGACGGCCTGAGATTTTTTGGAGTTGCAAGAATTAAAACGGTTTTTTATTTGATTCCTACCCCTTTTGGTGCGCCTGATACGCCAATCCTTTTGCCGCATGAACAAAAGG
>NZ_JBQCVL010000081.1:0-245 GCF_051958425.1 Neisseria sp. P0013.S005
TTTTGCGCAAGGTATTGCGGTTTAACCCCAAAATATCCGCCGCTTTAGATTGGTTGCCGCCGCATTGTTCCATCACGCAACTCAGCATCGGTTTTTCGACTTGGTGCAACACCATATCGTACACGCCGCAAGGGTCCGTACCATCCAAGTCTTTGAAGTATTGTCGTAAGTTTTGTTATATACATTGAGCACTGTCAGTAGTCGTTTGATTCATCGTGATGTCTTTATTTGGATTTGTTTTTAAA
>NZ_JBQCVL010000082.1:0-245 GCF_051958425.1 Neisseria sp. P0013.S005
GCTGAAACTGGCCAAAGACATCACCGTTGACAGTGTGACCGCAGGCAACAGCAAACTGAATACAGACGGCCTCACCATTACCGGTGGCCCGAGTGTGACCAAGTCAGGCATCCATGCCGCCGGCAACAAGATTACCAATGTTGCCGCCGGTACCGATGACAACGACGCCGTCAACTACAGCCAGCTGAAACAGCAAAGCGCCGCCGCCCGTACCGAAGTTGCAGCCGGTACCAACATCAAAGACG
>NZ_JBQCVL010000083.1:0-244 GCF_051958425.1 Neisseria sp. P0013.S005
GTTTATTTTGCCGCTTTGTTGCTGTCGATAATCTTCAGTCCGGCTGAAACCAGGCTGCCGATGTCGGCGACGTTGGCAGGCATAATCAGCGTGTTGCTTTCTTTTGCCAGATTGCTGAAGGCGGCGACATATTGCTCGGCAACTTTCAGGTTGACGGCTTCTGAGCCGCCTTCGGAACGGACTGCCTCGGCAATTTTGCGGATGGCGTCGGCGTTGGCTTCGGCAACCAGACGCAGTGCTTCGG
>NZ_JBQCVL010000084.1:0-243 GCF_051958425.1 Neisseria sp. P0013.S005
CGCACGACGCGACGGACCACCTGCGAGCGCTTTACGCCCAATAAATCCGGACAACGCTTGCCCCCTACGTATTACCGCGGCTGCTGGCACGTAGTTAGCCGGGGCTGATTCCCCAGGTACCGTCACCATCGTCCCTGGGAAAAGGGCTTTACGACCCGAGAGCCTTCATCACCCACGCGGCGTTGCTGGGTCAGGCTTTCGCCCATTGCCCAAAATTCCTAACTGCTGCCCCCCGTAGGCTGT
>NZ_JBQCVL010000085.1:0-243 GCF_051958425.1 Neisseria sp. P0013.S005
GCTACAATGTTTGACCATCGCAATCTACTGAAAAGGACGTTGTAGCTCCCGTTCTCATTTCGCAGTGCTACAATAGATTGGTCAAAAAGCACGCCCAATCTTTAGTTGTAGCTCCATTTCTCATTTCGCAGTGCTACAATGCAATATAAAGTCGGGACAACTTTACTCCTGTAGTAGCTCCCTTACTCATATCGCAGTGCTACAATCAATCAGGTTTGCTTCCCGCTAGAAATGATGTTGTAG
>NZ_JBQCVL010000086.1:0-243 GCF_051958425.1 Neisseria sp. P0013.S005
GATGACGGCCTTCGGGTTGTAAACCCCTTTTTGGGGGGACGATAATGACGGTACCCCCGGAATAAGCCCCGGCTAACTCTGTGCCAGCAGCCGCGGTAATACAGAGGGGGCAAGCGTTGTCCGGACTTACTGGGCGTAAAGCGCACGCAGGTGGCCGCGCAAGTGTTATGTGAAAGCCCCGCGCTCAACGCGGGGAGGCCACGACAGACTGCGCAGCTCGAGGGATGCAGAGGATGGTGGAAT
>NZ_JBQCVL010000087.1:0-242 GCF_051958425.1 Neisseria sp. P0013.S005
TGAAGCTGCTGCTTCTGCTTCTGAAGCAGCTGCTTCTGCTGATACCGAAGCTACTGAAGCCGCTTCTTATGCTACTGAAGCTGCTGCATCTTCTACTGAAGCCGCTGCATCTGCTACTGAAGCTGCTGCTTCTTAAGCTGCTAAATAATCTTCTTATGAATATAAGAAAAGCAGGATCCCATTGTGTCTCCTGCTGTTTTACATTTCTCACAGGCGCCTGCCCGACTTTTCCGCCTGACTGC
>NZ_JBQCVL010000088.1:0-241 GCF_051958425.1 Neisseria sp. P0013.S005
GATTCCCGATAGGCAGTCAATGCCGCCGTCGCCAATATCGAAACCAACAGCATCACCACCAACAGCTGTATCAAAGAATACCCCCTCTGCACAGTTGCTCTATTCCGTTTTCCGTTAAATGCCTTTAAGTACATATCTTTATTCCCTTAATCTTTTATATCCCTATCCGACAAGAGGCTATCCATTTATCCCTTTACCCAATGTAAAGTCTCCATTTGTCCAGGTCTTCATTCCCGGCCCC
>NZ_JBQCVL010000089.1:0-241 GCF_051958425.1 Neisseria sp. P0013.S005
CTCCCCTACCGCACTCTAGTCTGCCCGTACCCACTGCAGGCTGGAGGTTGAGCCTCCAGTTTTCACAGCAGACGCGACAAACCGCCTACGAGCTCTTTACGCCCAATAATTCCGGACAACGCTTGCACCCTACGTATTACCGCGGCTGCTGGCACGTAGTTGGCCGGTGCTTCTTCTGCAGGTACCGTCACTTTCGCTTCGTCCCTGCTGAAAGAGGTTTACAACCCGAAGGCCGTCATCC
>NZ_JBQCVL010000090.1:0-241 GCF_051958425.1 Neisseria sp. P0013.S005
GTGTTCCTTCTCATATCTACGGATTTTACCCCTACATGAGACCTTCCCCTTCCCTCTCCAGTATTCTAGATCCGCAGTTTCAGACGCACTTTCAGGGTTAAGCCCTGAGATTTCACATCTGACTTACGGATCCGCCTGCGCGCGCTTTACGCCCAATAAATCCGAACAACGCTTGCACCCTTCGTATTACCGCGGCTGCTGGCACGAAGTTAGCCGGTGCTTTCTTCTTAGGTACCATCAC
>NZ_JBQCVL010000091.1:0-241 GCF_051958425.1 Neisseria sp. P0013.S005
TGCGTAGGCGGCCCGTTAAGTCAGATGTGAAAGCCCCGGGCTCAACCTGGGAACTGCATTTGAAACTGGCGGGCTAGAGTTGGGTAGAGGGGGGCGGAATTCCGGGTGTAGCGGTGAAATGCGTAGATATCCGGAGGAACACCAGTGGCGAAGGCGGCCTGCTGGGCCCGAACTGACGCTGAGGCACGAAAGCGTGGGTAGCAAACAGGATTAGATACCCTGGTAGTCCTGTCTCTTATAC
>NZ_JBQCVL010000092.1:0-238 GCF_051958425.1 Neisseria sp. P0013.S005
GTATAACATATTATTAAACTTTACAAATATTTTGATAATGGTTTTTATTTGTTAAAAAATAAAGTAGATTCTTGTTTTAGGAGATAATCCAACCGCATATGATTAATCTGGCTGAAAAGATAAAGCAGGTCTGAATTTGAATTTGGTTGGTCGAGAAAAGGCTAGATTTAATTGAATTTAAATAGCTGGAAGAAGAAAATTTGATTGCGATATGTGAATTGAGCCGTCGGTTTCAAAT
>NZ_JBQCVL010000093.1:0-238 GCF_051958425.1 Neisseria sp. P0013.S005
CCCATCAACTGAAACTGTTTTTAGCCCAGCCCCGGCAAGGCGGCCGTCAAAATCGGGCTAACCGGGGCGGCGGCCATTGGGGGTGAGGTTATAGTGAGGCCGGTTGGCGTTTGCTCGTCGCGCGGATAAAAATTGAGCCGCAGGTCAATCTCGTTGCCGGGCAAGCGCTTGTTTTTGGCCGTCAGCGTTACAGCACCGGCATCTGCCTGCGCACTCACCGGCAAATCGGCGGCGGCAG
>NZ_JBQCVL010000094.1:0-238 GCF_051958425.1 Neisseria sp. P0013.S005
TTCCGTACCCGCAATATGCGCGACTTGATCGGTTATGCCGGCATTGCACATGTCCGCTATCCTACTGCAGGCAATGAGGGCAGCAGTGCAGTAGCCCAGCCGTTTTATGTCAGCTCCCCATTAGGCATTGTTTTGGCACACAACGGTAATCTGACCAATAAAGAATAGTTGTAAGAAAACGTATGCAACAAACACCAGCGCCACGTTAATACCAGCTCCGATTCTGAAGTTCTAATCA
>NZ_JBQCVL010000095.1:0-238 GCF_051958425.1 Neisseria sp. P0013.S005
CACCCCCCCCACTGACAGCCGAACCCCAGACCGCCCCGGTACCGTCCAACACCGCATAGGCCACGTCGCACACTTCGGCACGGGTCTGTACGGGATTCCTAATCATCGATTCCATCATTTGGGTCGCGGTAATCCTGAACCGGCGCACCTCACGCGCGCGGCGCATCATGAGATTATGCTGGGCAGGAACGTCGGAATGACCGACTTCCACAGCCAAGACGCCGCGCCCAACCAAAAA
>NZ_JBQCVL010000096.1:0-237 GCF_051958425.1 Neisseria sp. P0013.S005
TCCCTGGTCTCCGTTGCCGTCTCCTGCGTATTGGGTACGCTGTTCGGCTTGGTTTTGCGTTCGCGCAACCGGCTCATCCGCTTTATCGGACGGTTTTATCTCGAAACCATCCGAATCGTGCCGATTTTGGTGTGGCTGTTCGGCCTGTATTTCGGCCTATCCGTCTGGACAGGCATCCACATCGACGGATTTTGGGTCTGCGTCTGGGTATTTACCATGTGGGGCATCGCCGAAATG
>NZ_JBQCVL010000097.1:0-236 GCF_051958425.1 Neisseria sp. P0013.S005
ATCTATCCAGTCTGTCATTTGAAAAGTGCTACAATAGCCGTTTATTTTATTTTTCAGACGGCCTGACAATATGTGCAACCATCATCCCAAACATTCACACGATAATGACACCATCCGCATCCGCGGCGCGCGCACGCATAATTTGAAAAATGTCGATTTGGACATTCCGCGCCACAAGCTCGTGGTGGTAACAGGATTGTCAGGCAGCGGCAAATCGTCGCTGGCGTTTGATACTT
>NZ_JBQCVL010000098.1:0-236 GCF_051958425.1 Neisseria sp. P0013.S005
TTGCCCCGAACGGCAAGCGCGTCATCACAGCCTCTACGGCGAAAAAAGTGCGCGAGTTGATGGTTTCCGTTACGGAAGCCGGCGGTACCGGTACTGCCGGTGCTGTGGATGGTTTCGCCGTAGGTGCGAAAACCGGTACGGCGCGTAAACTGGTCACTGGCCGCTATGTGGACAACAAACACGGCGGTACGTTTATCGGCTTTGCTCCGGCTAAAAATCCACGCGTGATCGTGGCC
>NZ_JBQCVL010000099.1:0-236 GCF_051958425.1 Neisseria sp. P0013.S005
GTCTAAGCTGAAGGTGCGCGATTATGACTCGGCTTTCAACCTGTCCGACCAATGGCGCGCGGCAATAATCTCCAAACTGAGCGCCCGTTGTAGCGTGGGTTTGGACTGCATCAAGCGCGACGGTTACTGGTGGCGTTTCTGTAATTATTTTATCAACCATGAGCTTGTTACCAGTCATCATATCGTTGAAAATCAATTGAATATCCATGCGCCGCTTATCCAGCCGAAATACGTGG
>NZ_JBQCVL010000100.1:0-235 GCF_051958425.1 Neisseria sp. P0013.S005
CCGTCTGAAATATTCAGACGGCCATTTTAACGAATACGGCATGGTTTCAAATTCCCAATCTGACGTTATAATCAGAACATTTTTACCACTTATCCAAGCTGCCATGACCCGACAAAAAGCCTATCTGCTCCTGACTGCCCTGTTTACCCTGATGTTGATCGTACTGATTCTGTTGGGCGCTTATCTTCTAAGCAGTCACAGCAAACAATTTGCCGTTGCCGCCTTTCTGTTTGCC
>NZ_JBQCVL010000101.1:0-235 GCF_051958425.1 Neisseria sp. P0013.S005
GTTCCAACACGGTGCATTGTTTACCGACTTATCCGTCTTCGACAACATCGCCTTCCCCATGCGCGAGCTGACGGATTTGCCCGAAGCGGTCATCCGCGATTTAGTATTGCTGAAGCTGAATGCAGTCGGTTTGCGCGGCATTGAAAACCTGATGCCTTCCGAGCTTTCCGGCGGTATGTCGCGCCGCGTCGCCCTCGCGCGTACGATTGCGCTCGACCCTGAAATCATGTTGTAC
>NZ_JBQCVL010000102.1:0-234 GCF_051958425.1 Neisseria sp. P0013.S005
ATCCAAGACGCTGACAGGCATATAGTCCGTAGTGTTGACATGACATTACGATTTGCATATAAGGCGGCCGACATCTTCGTAAATCCAAACCCAAAGCGCGTCCTGCTCGTCGTAGCCGACCCTTACCTTTTCGCCGTTGAACTACATCAGTTCGGCGGAATAATAAGTCTTGCTGAACAGCGATACCTCCCCGCTCCGTACCGTGCGCATCACCTGCGGTCGGAACAAATATCC
>NZ_JBQCVL010000103.1:0-232 GCF_051958425.1 Neisseria sp. P0013.S005
GTGGTGACGCGCTCGCGGCTCAAGCGCGGGCGGAAATGATGCCACAACCGCCATGTGACCTCGGCATCCTCGGCCGCATATTCGGCCGCGCGCGCGATATCCACCTCGGCAAAACCGATCTGGCTCTTGCCGCTGCCGATGAGATCCTTGATTGGCAGGCAGCGATGGTCCAGATAGCTCTGCGCCAGCTCATCCATGCCGTGATTGTGGCTGCCCGCGTTCAGGGAATAGG
>NZ_JBQCVL010000104.1:0-232 GCF_051958425.1 Neisseria sp. P0013.S005
CTCCCACCGTAATCCCAAAACCGATACCGCCGCGCTGGACAATGTGTCGTTCGATATTTCCGACGGCGAATGGTTGGGGCTGATCGGCCACAACGGTGCGGGGAAAACAACGCTGATGTCGCTTGTGGCAGGCTTGCAGGAAGTACGGCAGGGCGACATTTTATTTGACGGCAAACCGATGCGCCTGCGGAGCCGCAGCGAGCGGCAGACAATCGGTTTGGTGCCGCAGGAT
>NZ_JBQCVL010000105.1:0-231 GCF_051958425.1 Neisseria sp. P0013.S005
GCCTACCGCCATCCCGCCATGGGCGAAATATCGGAACACCTCCTCAAACGCCTATTCACAGCCGAAAAGCCCAACGAGAAATGGCTGACAGACGTGACCGAACTCAAAGGAAAGGACGGCAAACTGTACCTCTCGCCAATCTTGGACTTGTTGAACCGAGAAATCGTCGCCTACGCCATGAGCCGCAATGCTAACAGCGAAATGGTGAAGGAAATGCTCGAAAAAGCCGCA
>NZ_JBQCVL010000106.1:0-230 GCF_051958425.1 Neisseria sp. P0013.S005
GGCTGCGCTGGGTGCTGACGAGTTTGAGCCGGTGTGCTCGTTCGAGGGGTTGCGCTGGCTGCTGACGCGCGGCGCCCTGGAAGGCGAGACGGTGCGCCTGGATGTGCAGCCCGGCTCCGGCGCGGCGCACCGAGAGATCCGCCTGGACATGTCCCGCATCGACAGCCGCGAGGCCGACGCCCAGCTCTTTCGCAAGATCGGAATCCTCGGTCCCTGGACGCGCCCCGTGC
>NZ_JBQCVL010000107.1:0-230 GCF_051958425.1 Neisseria sp. P0013.S005
TTTGTCGGCGCGGCAATGGCTGGGCTTGACGGCAGCCGCTTCCGTCGGGGTATGCGGCTATGCGGTGTTTTTCATGCTGGGTTTGCAGGCGATGCCGGCGGGTAAGGCAGCGGTGGTGGTGGCGGTGAATCCCGTGCTGACGCTGCTGCTGGCGGCTTGGCTTTTCGGCGAACGGTTAAACGCGAAGATTTTGGCGGGTATGCTGCTGGCGGTCAGCGGTGCCATTGTGG
>NZ_JBQCVL010000108.1:0-229 GCF_051958425.1 Neisseria sp. P0013.S005
GGGGCAAGTCAGGTGTGAAATCTCGGGGCTCAACCCCGAAACTGCACTTGATACTGCCTCGCTCGAGTACTGGAGAGGAGACTGGAATTTACGGTGTAGCAGTGAAATGCGTAGATATCGTAAGGAAGACCAGTGGCGAAGGCGAGTCTCTGGACAGTTACTGACGCTGAGGCACGAAGGCCAGGGGAGCAAACGGGATTAGATACCCTTGTAGTCCTGTCTCTTATAC
>NZ_JBQCVL010000109.1:0-224 GCF_051958425.1 Neisseria sp. P0013.S005
GTGGTCGGGTTTGTCGGCGATGAAGGGGTTTTTGCGGTGTTGGGGCATGGTTTTGGATTGGGGATGTTCGAGTGCGCCGATGCCGCCTTCTTGATAGGCGCGTATCCATCGTCGCAGGTGGGTTCGGGAAATGCCGTAGTGGTCTGCGTACGCTGTTGGCTGCGTATGTGAAGGTAGTGGAGTACGGCTTGGTATTTGAAGTGTAATGTATATTTGCTCATAAA
>NZ_JBQCVL010000110.1:0-211 GCF_051958425.1 Neisseria sp. P0013.S005
GCTCGGACAATGGCACAGCCTCTCCGATCCCGAACTCGAACACAGCCTCATCACCCGCATCGATTTCAACCTGTTTTATCGTTTTGACGAACTGAGCATCCCCGATTACAGCACCTTATGCCGCTACCGCAACCGGCTGGCGCAAGACGACACCCTGTCCGAATTGCTGGAACTGATTAACCGCCAACTGACTGAAAAAGGTTTAAAAGTA
>NZ_JBQCVL010000111.1:0-207 GCF_051958425.1 Neisseria sp. P0013.S005
GATAGGTGATGGGGTAAGGGGTGTAAGAATATTGATGAACCGATACCTATTGAGTGTTCGTGCATTCTTGGTATTTGGATTATGTATGATTACCCTGTTGTTATTCTTGAACAAAAGTACTGAAAGTTACGGTTAACTGTTTGGAATATTTGAAATCAAACGATATTTGCGCTAATATGTCGTAAGCATTTGTGCGGGTATGGGATG
>NZ_JBQCVL010000112.1:0-205 GCF_051958425.1 Neisseria sp. P0013.S005
GAAGGTATAGCCGAAGGCACGACCGTCTATGCCGACAAAGGCTATGACAGTAAGGAAAACCGGCAACATCTGAAAGAGCATCGGTTACCGGACGGCATTATGCGCAAAGCCCGCCGCAACCGTCCGCCGACGGAAGCGCAAACCAAACGTAACCGATATTTGTCGAAGACCCGTTATGTGGTCGAACAAAGCTTCGGTACGCTGC
>NZ_JBQCVL010000113.1:0-204 GCF_051958425.1 Neisseria sp. P0013.S005
CAGCGATGTTTTCGCTTCGCCGCGCGATGCCGCACAAGACTGCAAGACAGACTCCGGCTCTTTTTCGATTTCGGGCAGTTCCGTGTATGCCCATGTGTGGAAAACAGATTCGCTGTCGTCGGGGAAATAATGCGGTAGATAAGTCTTGCAGAAAAAACGGAAAGCCTCGGGCGTACACTGCATCACTTTGGCGCGACGCTCGGC
>NZ_JBQCVL010000114.1:0-204 GCF_051958425.1 Neisseria sp. P0013.S005
CAGCGATGTTTTCGCTTCGCCGCGCGATGCCGCACAAGACTGCAAGACAGACTCCGGCTCTTTTTCGATTTCGGGCAATTCCGTATATGCCCATGTGTGAAAAATAGATTCACTGTCGTCGGGGAAGTAATGCGGTAGATAAGTCTTGCAGAAAAAACGGAAAGCCTCGGGCGTACACTGCATCACTTTGGCGCGACGCTCGGC
>NZ_JBQCVL010000115.1:0-200 GCF_051958425.1 Neisseria sp. P0013.S005
GTATGGGCAGGGATCAATCAGGTGTCCAGTCAGAAACTTGGCGGCACTGTCTGCAGTTTTGTCCGGCAAAATGGCGGCGTATAGCTCCCTTGAGAAATCGTCGATGGCGACAAACAGGTAATTCCGCTTATCGGTGGCTTTCTGCCCTTTGAGCAGCGGCAGCCGTTTGGTATCGAGATGTACCAGCTCTCCGGGGTAGG